>DDXI01000079.1 GCA_002347475.1 Peptococcaceae bacterium UBA2264 | reverse complement strand
AAACCGCGACCCTGACTACCCATAACAACTAAAGGTATCTTCAGTTCACGAACCGTTTTTAGGATTTCAGCAGCTGGAGAGCCATACAGCATACATATGTCAACTTCTGCATCTCCATTTTCCTGTAATTCTTTCTTCATATCTTCCAGTCTTTTATTGTCAATCAAATTATATTTTTCAAGGCGCTGAGCAGCTATTGTCTTAGCTTCGGTAACTTCTTTCGGGGTATCAATTACATTATATTTTTCAAGGCGATAAGCAAGATGCGGATTGAGGCGTGTCTGATCTTGAACATGAGCAAGAGTTACCTTCCTGGCACCATCTGCAACCATTTTTTTCACATATTCAAAGGCGATTCCGGCATTTTCTGAAAAGTCAGTAGGAAATAAAATATGACTGAATAAACTATAATCCCCAGCAGCACAGCTTAACGCTTCATCAGGACTTTCTGTAATTCTTATTAGCAAAACAGGTTTGCGGGCATGTTGGATCACTTCACGAGCAATACCGCCGTAAAAAACTTCACCCATCATGGTAAACTCTGGTACACTAGCTACAATGACTGAAAAATCTTCTTCTACTGCAATTCTATTTACTTCTTTTCCAATATTCCCGGTAACTTTTCTGGTTTCAACCCTAAATCCCTGTTCAACCAACATTTCCTGTTGCTGCCTAAGATTTTCTTCTAAAATAACAGCGGAAAGCAAAGCAACAGTTTGATTTTGGGGAAGTATGCATTGTAAAAGCAGACATTCTTCTGCACCTAATTTTCTCAAACCCCGAAGACATGTAAGTACATTTAAAGAGTCCGGTGATGTTTCTGAAGCAATAATAATTCGTTTAAACATAATAATTCCTCCCATCCTGATAATTTAGATTTGGAGAATATTACCTGATATAAAGCTTCATTTTGTCTGAATTTTCAAACGGATATCTCTGTTGGATAAAATTATACATGAACAATCAGGTCTTTTCAATCTTCTGCATGGGTATTAAACACATTTATTGGGTATAATTTTTATTATTTGATGTAAATGGCAATATTCATATAACTAATTGACTCCCGGTTATTCCAGTACAGCAATTCCGTTGGCTGCTCTTACATTGCCTGATTAAATCCTCCTGCCAACAAAAGTTACAGGAGGATTTATCCATATCCGTTTCCAGATTATAAAGTTTTCAACACTGTACTGACTTGTTCCAAAGTAAAATCTACATCATCATCAGTATGAACAATAGATAAAAACACTGCCTCATACTGACTTGGGGCTAAATAAATTCCTCTTTCCAGCATACCCCTAAAATAGCGGGCAAAAATATCCCCATTCGAAGTGCAGGCACTTCGGAAATCCCTGACATTTTCGGCAGTGAAAAATACTGAAAACATGGCTCCGATCATGTTTACCGCCAAAGGCAGACCGGCTGCCTGGGCTAATCTTTTGATTCCGTCAGCCAGGCGAAACGTTCTCTTTCCCAGATCATCATAGACTCCTGGTTTTTGCAGAAGTTTCAGGGTCGCTCTACCGGCAGCCATAGCCAAGGGATTGCCTGAAAGTGTACCTGCCTGGTAAACAGGTCCGCTCGGAGCAATCAATTCCATGAACTTCCGTTTACCGCCATAAGCCCCAACAGGAAGTCCCCCTCCGATTATCTTACCTAAACAAGTCAGGTCAGGATCGATTTTATAATGTTCCTGTACACCGCCATAGCTGACCCTGAAACCTGTCATCACTTCATCGAAGATCAGCAGGGAGCCATATTCAGCAGTGAGCTCACGCAAACCCGATAAAAATCCCGGTTCTGGTAAAACAACTCCCATGTTACCGGTAACAGGTTCTAAAATGACCGCAGCAATATCCTCTCCTTCACGAACAAAGATATCTCTTAAGCCATCCCAATCATTATATTGGGCTGAAATTGTCGTCGCAGCCGTCTGCACTGGTATACCCGGCGAATCAGGCACGCCAAAAGTAAGAGCCCCGCTGCCGGCTTTAATCAGCAAGGCATCTGCATGACCATGATAGCATCCTTCAAATTTAACGATTTTGGTTCGGCCTGTGGCCCCACGAGCCAGACGCAAGGCACTCATGGTTGCCTCCGTACCCGAATTCACCATTCGTACCATATCCATAGAAGGGTAGGCCTTCAAAACCTCCTCCGCCAACTCAGTTTCTATTTCCGTAGGAGCACCATAGCTTGTGCCCTTTTCAGCTGCCTTTTTTATAGCCTCTACAATCTCGGGATGGGCGTGTCCGGCAATCAGAGGACCCCAGGAAGCAACATAATCGAGGTAGCAGTTACCGTCAATATCCCAGATCCTGGCCCCTGACCCCCGCTCGATAAACAAGGGATGGCGCCCAACCGCTTTAAAGGCCCGGACAGGAGAGTTTACTCCCCCTGGGATCACCTTTTTAGCACGTAAGAAAGCCTGAAGGCTTTTTTCGTCATGAAATGTCATTCCCTTAATCCCCCTTCAGCCATCTGGCCACATCCAATGCGTGATATGTGATCAACAAATCAGCTCCGGCACGTTTCATACCAACCAGAGACTCCATAACTATTCGTCGCTCATCAATCCACCCTTTAGCTGCAGCTGCCTTGACCATGGCATATTCTCCGCTCACATTATAAGCAGCAATGGGCAGGCCGAATCTTTGCTTGCTGCGATAAATAATATCTCCATAAGCCAAGGCCGGTTTAACGATGATAATATCAGCGCCTTCCTCAACATCCAGAGCTGTTTCCAGCATGGCTTCATTACCATTGGGCGAATCCATTTGATAAGTTTTGCGATCCCCGAACTGGGGAGCCGAACCTGCCGCTTCCCGAAAGGGACCGTAATATCCGGAAGCAAATTTGGCTGAATAAGCCATAATCGGAATATCACTAAAACCTTCCTCGTCTAAAGACTCCCGTATCGCAGCAACCCTGCCGTCCATCATATCTGAAGGAGCAACCATGTCCGCCCCCGCTCCAGCTTGAGAAACTGCAGTTTTAGCCAGCAAAGCCAGAGTTGGATCATTTAGGACCTGCCCGTCCTTAATCAGACCGCAATGACCATGATCTGTATATTCGCATAAACAAACGTCTGTAATAACATATAGTTCAGGATAATTCTTTTTAGCCAGACGAACAGCCTGTTGCACAATACCCTGTTCATCATAAGCCCCGCTGCCACAGGCATCTTTTACAGCAGGTATACCGAATAGCAGAACAGCTGGAATTCCCAATTCTGCGACTTTCCGGAGGGCAATAACAAATTCATCAAGGGAATATTGGAATATTCCGGGCATTGATGGTATTTCCACCCGCTGCTTTTTTCCGAACATTACAAACATGGGATAAATTAAATCTTCAAGCCGCAAATGATTTTCCCTGACCATTTTCCGAATAGTCTCATTTGTCCGTAAGCGCCGCGGCCGCCTTCTTAAATCCATCTCATCTGCCCCTCCACATATAACCAGCTTAGAATAAGAATTCAGATATAATTCTGCTTTATTCAATATCAAAATATTAAAAAAAATTATTAAACACCTTCCACCAGTGCCTGAACAAGCCCTGCAATCGTATATTTAACTGCTTCCTTATAAACCTTTAAGCCTTGTTCCCGGGCTGTGGCACTGGTAATAGGGCCAATCGAAAATACTTTGACCCCGTCCAACAGCGAAAGATCACCCTCCAGAAGCTGAATAAAATTACGTACAGTTGAGGAACTGGTAAAGGTTACTGCCTGAACAGCCTTTTCTGCAAGCAAACTTTTCAGTTCCTCCCTGTTTGCTCCACCCAGGACAGTCTTATAAACTGGAATATCCCACACATCTGCACCCAGGGCTTTTAAAGATTCCGGCAGAATATCCCTGGCCTCTTCAGCGCGGGCCAATAAAACACTTTGGCCGGGTAAAATCCGGCTGGCCAAACCCTCAATTATTTTTTCTGCCCGGTATTCTTCAGGAACATACGCTACCCGCAAATTTTTCTTTTCTAAAGCCTCCTGTGTCGCTGGTCCAATAGCAACAATTTCTATTCCTTTCAAATCACGGATATCCTGGTTCTGCTTTGTTAATTCCTTGAAGAAAGCTTCTACCCCGTTAACGCTTGTAAAAACCAGCCACTGAAAATGTCTAAGATTTTTTAGAGCTTTAGTCAAATGTTCCGGTTCTGAAGGAGGAGCAAGTTCTATTGCCGGAAATTCCCAGGCCTCTCCCCCCAGTTCTTCTAAAGCTTGCGACAAGGCACTGGCTTGGTGACGGGCTCTGGTAACGATGATTCGCTTGCCAAACAAGGGTTTGTTCTCGAACCACTGTAATTTTTCTCGTAATGAGACAACTTCTCCCACGATAATAATAGCAGGATTGGTAAGACCCTGTTTTTTGACCAATTGGGCAATATTGTTTAATGTTCCCACCAAAGTGCGCTGTTCCGGGCGAGTGCCCCATTGGACAACAGCCACCGGTGTTTCCGGTTTTTTGCCATTTTCCACAAGCTTCGAAGCAATTGTTTCCAGATTTTCCATACCCATTAAAAATATCAGGGTGCCGTGAGTTGGACCGAGATATTGCCACTCAATAGCTGTGGCATTTTTAGCGGGGTCTTCGTGTCCGGTAATCACCGTAAAGGAAGATGTTAAATCCCGGTGAGTAACCGGGATTCCGGCATAAGCGGGAACGGAGATCGCCGAAGTGACCCCTGGAACAACCTCAAAAGGTATTCCAGCCTCAGTCAAGGCTTCTGCTTCCTCGCCGCCCCGCCCAAAAACAAAAGGGTCTCCCCCTTTTAATCTGGTAACTACCTTGCCCTCCCTGCCTTTTTGTACGAGAACCTGGTTTATCTCCTCCTGACGTAAAGTGTGGCGATCCGGAGACTTGCCTACATAAATCAATTCACAATCCAACCCAGCTAAACTCAACAAACGCCGGGAAGCCAGGCGATCATAAACCAAAACTTCTGCTTTGGCTATGCATTCCGATCCTTTCAATGTTATTAATTTTGGATCGCCAGGCCCGGCACCTACTAGATAAACATACCCTTTACCCAAATCTTCCACACCTCAGTTTCTATGTCTTAAAACTAATTCCCCTCATATTCCCTATATCCAAGCCCGTAAATCACTATTGCTTGATGAACATTTAGCTGAATTTGTGTTTATGAGCGCAGACAATTAAACGTTAAGCATGCCAACGGTTTACTTACAGAACTACCCAGAGGTTTTGGCGTGTAGTTCTATTGTCAAGTAAATAGCAATTCAGCACATGTGAGCAGGTAATGTGATTTACCTTATCTCTGCCAAAATTTCCCTGGCTCCCTGGGCCAAGAGCTGCGCAGCCGCTTCCAGACCGGCCTCTTCCGGCTTGGAACCGCGAACAGCGCAACGTAACAACCTCTGACCATCCAGAGAAGCTACCAAACCCTGCAATAAAATCTCGCGGCCCTGTACCTTACCCAAAGCCCCTATGGGAACCTGACAGCCGCCTTCCAATTCTCTCATCAGGACACGTTCGGCACGTACAGCCATTTCCGTCTCTAGATGATTAAGTGCCCTGAGATATGTACTCATATCACTTCTCTCAGCAGCAATCTCCAGAGCAATTGAACCTTGTCCCACTGCGGGAAGTACAAGATGATCCGGAATAAGCTCTGTAATACGCTCTTCCCAACCTAATCGTATTACCCCTGCTGCAGCCAGAATAATGCCGCTCATTTCGGAATCAAGCAATTTCTGCCACCTGGTCTGCAGATTCCCCCGCAGATCGATGAAAGTCAAATCAGAACGATAATGCAAGAGCTGGGCCTTGCGACGTAAACTACTGGTTCCAATAAGAGCTCCTGCCGGCAAATTATTCAGGGACTGCCCACTTTTACTGATAAAAACATCACGCGGCTCTTCCCTGATACAATAGGCGGCGATTTCCAAGCCAACAGGCAAAACAGTCGGCAGATCTTTCAGACTATGTACTGCCAGATCGATTTCCCCCTGCAGAAGGCCCTCTTCCAATTCTTTGGTAAACAGACCTTTATCCCCTATTTTAGCCAAAGCTACATCCAGAATCTTGTCTCCCTTGGTTTTCATGGGGATAAGATGAAAATCACAAGCAGGATAAAGCCGGGAAAGCTGTGACTGTACCCACTTCGCCTGCCACATGGCCAGCAGACTGTCCCGGGTCCCAATCCGTATAGTCTTTTTAAATGTCATTCCAAGCCTCCCTGCAGAACTTGACCGGTATGTTTGACAATCCTGAAAGCAGCGTTCGTTTCATCAGAAACATCCAAATCAAAAAGATTCTGGAGAGTTTCGGTATATAAATGTCCCTGTCTCGTATCTGCCAGTTCTTTCAAATTAATAATTGGAGCATGCAGAAGTTGATTAACTATGGAATTGGCCAGGGAACGTACAACTTTCTCCTGTTTTTGTGTCAGGCCTCCCATACGTTCCAGAGCCTGA
>DDXI01000011.1 GCA_002347475.1 Peptococcaceae bacterium UBA2264 | reverse complement strand
GGCATCTACTCCTTCCAGGGCACCGCTGCGTATCGGGACTCCAATAACAGGTAAAACTGTAGCCCCGGCAATAACACCGGGCAAATGCGCAGATAATCCTGCCGCAGCAATTATCAGGCTTCCTTTTTGATCTTCAAAGTCCCTGACCCAGTTGATTGTACGCTCCAAAGTCCGATGGGCTGAAGATACCTTCACTTCATAGTTTATCTGGAAATAATCCAGAATATCCAGTGCTTCTTTGATCACTGGATAATCCGAATCACTGCCCATAATCACTCCCACAGGAATCATACCAGTATAACCTCCCATATATGTCGGCTCTGCCCAGCCATGATTTACCACAATAGCTTTACGAATAAAAACCAAAAAACCTAGCAGTAGATTTCTCCGCCTCCAGAGCCTGGAAGTCTACTTGCCTAGGTTTTTATATTCAATTTTGAATTTTATTCACAATTATTCAGTTTTATTGTACAAAACTAACCCTTAAAGGTCAATATATAATCCAATTTCGACCGCAAATATCCTTTTTCGACATGCAGATGTCCTGGCAATATCCTTGTTATTAAGCCAAGGTCCTCCCAGTATCTGTGAATATCTCTCCGCCAAGGCCTTCAGCCCGCCCAAGCTAGTTAGGTTCCAGCAGCCTGCGATTGCGCAGATAAAGTAAAATATCAATTCCCACCATCAGCATATTTAATGTATAGAGGTAAATAACATTGTCATAGTAATAGAATATTTTGTGGAGAATACCTGATATATAACCCAGAAAAATGACCAAAAGAAAGAGCAGACTTTTTCCTTCTACAGACCTCGATGTATAGGATCTGTAAATGGAAAACGGCCAGGCTGCTCCGAAACAGATCAACATAATAATCTCAAAGATACTCATTCTCGGCCTTTCCTTTCTATTCGTCCTGCTATTCTTACCTTATTTGACTTTTGTCCTTCTTTCTATTCAGATCTTCCTGCTGATATATGATATCATCTCAGCTGGTCTGAAGATACCTCCATAACACTGTAAGCAATCAATAAAAGCTTTCCATGGTCTTGATCAAGTGATAGGTCATGTGATTAAAGGGCACCGGAATATTCAATTCCTGACCCATTCTGACAACAACATTGGTAAGGGTTTCTATTTCAGTTGTAATTTTGCGCTCAATATCCTGCAGAGTTGAAGACCTGTGGTCACAGGTTGACGGCACCAGTTCCCCATAGAATTCTTTTTTATAGCTTTCCGGATCCTGCCAGTAAGTGCTGTAGCCAGCAGCTGTCATTACCGCGAAAATCTCCTCAATTATCTTGTCCATTATATAAACAGAATAGTTATTTTCTGTTAGTTTGCCATAGTTAACATTCAGGATAGCACCCAGGGGATTCAGGGTGCAATTGTAGAGCATCTTTGCCCAGAGAGCCTTTTGAATTTCCTCAGTTACTTCGCAGGGTATTCCTCCCTTACTGATTGCAGCAGCAAGGGGAAGCATGCATTCCAGACTATAATTATAGAGACTGCCGAGAAGAATAGGAGCTGCATGTCCTTTTATCTCACTGCTATGCAGATCCGGACGGCTGAATGCCGTAATAATCCGGGCTGAATATATCTGTTTTTTATCAAAGTACGACAAAAAGGCTTCATCGGTTCCGAAACCATTCTGAAAAATAACTATCTTGCCTTCTTTTTTCAAAAGATGTTTGTTTTGCCACAAATCTTTCGCTACTTCTGCTGAAATAGTAGTTTTTGTGCAAATGAGTACATAATCATAAATATCTTTGCCTTTAATATCGTTAAGTTTTTCATAAACATTGACATTCCCGGCAGGGATCATTATTTCTTTAAAATATCCCTTTCTGATAATTCCCTTCTTATCTATCGCTTCTTTTGTTTCCTTCCTGTCAACAAGATCCAAACTCCAGCCTGCGTCATACAAAGAAGCACCTATACCCAACCCTACAGCACCGGCACCTATTAAAAGTACTTTCATAAATAATCTGCCCCTCTTTTCAATTAAACTTCTCCACTAAACAGACCATGGTTAACCAGCGAAAATCACAATACTAAAAAATTACTGTATTTACTAAATAGCGGCTATAAACTCTGTACTTGGAAGTATGGTGAAAAATATTGCAGTATATCAGAAACAATGGTCCCAGAACATACTAAATAGTATGTTCTTATCAATTATTATAATAGCATTATCGGGTGCCCTATGTCTATGGTTTATATCTGAGTATTCAAAAAATTAAGCTGTCCCCATTTTATGGGAACAGCTTAACTAGCAGATACACTGATCAGCCAGCACAGATTTCCGATTGTCTGCTGGCCAGTTTCCGGTCCAAAATAGTGGCAATAAAACGCCCTGCTGCCAGCACTTTTGGGATATTGACCCCGGTCTCCACACCCATTTCCTGCAGCATATAAACCACATCTTCAGTAGCTACATTTCCCGCGGCTTTAGCAATAAAAGGACATCCGCCCAAGCCGCCAGCTGAGGTTTCAATGATTTCGAATCCTGCCTGAATCCCGGCCAGGACATTTACCATTCCCAACCCTTTGGTATCATGGATATGTAAACCAAAAATACCTTGGGGGAAACGAGTCCGTATTGCCCGGCAGATTTCATAAACCTGACGGGGATTTCCGAGGCCGGCCGAATCAGCCAGGGTTATTTCCCTGATTCCGATGGACAGTAAACGATCGACCATAAAGGCAATCTGATCAGTACTTAACTTGCCTTCCAGGGGACAGCCAAAAACCATGGACAAATCTGTTCGGATAATTGCTTTTTCAGCTGCAGCCGTATTATATATGTCTTCCATTTCCCGCAGCGATTCTTCCCGGGTTTTGTTGCTGTGCTGGCGATTAGTTGATTCACTGGCTGAAATATTCACAACCACACTTTTAACTCCAGCCCGAATGGCCCGTTCTACTCCATTCAGGTTAAAGGCCAAGGCGCTGAATGTTACATTTGACGCTGGGGGCAGCAGTTTCCAAAGTTCCCCGGCATCACTCATTTGCGGAACAGCCCGGGGATTGACAAAAGAAGTGACCTCAATATTCCTGACACCGGTCTGAGCTAATAAGTGAACGAATTTTGCCTTATCGGCAGTTGTTATGAACTTGTTTTCGTTTTGTAAACCATCTCTTGGTCCAACTTCCCTGATAAGTATTTGTTGGGGCAGATACATTGCTTCCATTATTCTATCCTCCGCTGCAGCTGTCTCTTGTTAAGAGAACTCTTTCCGAACTATATTTCAAGATATCTATTATTTAAAATATCACTTGGCAGGTGCTTTTCCATTAAAGAAGTCAGGATCTGTAAGCACCAATGTTAATTTTACACTCTTGAAAACCTGGATACAAGCGATGATGAACTGTTTATGGGCGCAAATCATTTAAAAAAGGAGTTAAATAATTTATGCCAAAAGCGCAGAATTGCTATCTGAGCTTTTGGCAAAGTGTGTCTGATATCTAAGTCGGAGTCTGTTTTATGATTCCTTATTTTTGATTTTCTGATCTAAAATATTAGCCGCTGACTTTTAAAGTAATAGGGGGCAATTGTTCACCGATGAGAATAATATTGCCCAGTTCATCCACTGCTTTTTCCAGAACTTCGTAAGGTGTCACAAACTGATACATGCAGGCCTTCTCCATACTTGGCGAGTAATGCAAAAAGATATTCTTCTCCTGCAGTTTTTCAGCAATCTCATATTCGATTTTTTGGCTTTCGATATCTTCCGAGTCTTTAGGCAGAGACAAGAGATAAGCCTTATTTTGGCCGTTTCTGTAGATTTCAAAACTTTTTCCAGCCAATAATTGTCTGGTAATATTCTCCATAATTACATCCTCCTCTTTATCCATTGATATAGTAATTTCAGAAAATTTCTTCTCCTGTAAGCTTAGTAAGAAATTCTATCATTGGATATATTGCAGTATAAAAATCAGGGTAATAATGATTGGCTGGTGAATCAGATATATCAGGAGCGAATTTTTGCTTATTAAGAGTATGTACTTATTTTCAAATCCAAATGAAAAAAGGCTCTGCCTGGCATAATAAAACATCTTGTAGGCCAGAATGCCCAGTATAAATACTGCCAGATAGGGACAGAGCGGATAATAATCCAGGGAAATAAAGCCCTTGTACCTGACACCCAAGGGAAGCAATAAACTGGTAGCTGCCAGGGTATTTTTCATTACCATACCGGCAAAGACAATACCAGCCGCACTCATAAAGAGCAATATGTTATTTATTTTCTTCAGCAGCGGAAAAAGAATCATAGCTGTTCCCAGCAAATGCAGTATACCAAATCTTGTATACTGCTCATTGAAAAGTATAAATGTAATCAGAGTAATAGCCATGCCGAAGCCGAATACCCGAAGCCCTCTCCTGACCGTGTTTCTGCTGAAGCCGCTGCTTATT
>DDXI01000108.1 GCA_002347475.1 Peptococcaceae bacterium UBA2264 | reverse complement strand
ACAAAGCTTCTTTTGCAGCTGGACGTTAGCAACAATTTCATTGAGGGGCACATGGCCCGGTCCTTCGATCATGACCTGAACATTGCGGGCCCAGGCTCTTTTGGTCAATTCCCCCAGAACGATCAATTCAGCAATCTGAGCCCCGTCTGTGGCATCAGCCAGGCTTCCCGGCCGGCAGGCATCCCCCAGGCTTAGGGTCACATCGTACTTATAGCAAATATCGCACATTTCATCAAAATACTCGTAGAAAGGATTTTCTTGCCCGTTTAATTCCATCCAGGCGTAGAGCAGGGAACCACCGCGGGAAACAATATTGGTGACGCGTGAGGTTTGCCGGAAGTGGCGGGCTGTTTCCCTGTTGATACCGGAGTGAACAGTAATAAAATCCACGCCGCTCTTGGCATGCTCTTCCACTACAGCCAGAAATTCTTTGGGGGTGATATCTTCCAGCTTTTTATCCAGAAAGCCAATGGCATCATACATTGGTACCGTGCCGATCATCGCCGGCGACATTTCGACGAGCCTTTGGCGGAAAATCCTTGTCTGGCCGTAGTTGCTGAGATCCATGATGGCTTCTGCTTTCATATCCAGAGACATTTGGACTTTAGCCAACTCATTTTCCATATTGGAACAGTCCGGCGAGATACCAAGATTAACATTGATTTTGGTTTTAAGTCCCAGACCGATACCTTCGGGGCTTAGGGAGGGGTGATTATGGTTTGCCGGAATTACGACGGTTCCTTCTGCTATGCGGCGTCTGATTTCTTCAGCGGGCAGTCCTTCTTTGGCAGCCACCGTCTTCATGGCTTCCGTTATTATTCCTTTTCTGGCTTGTCCTAATTGTGTACTCAAATAAATCACACTCTTTCTCTAAATTCTTTGTTTGGTGTTTCCATAATATGTTGTATACGTTTTATCTGGCCTTTTCCTGGTATTGAAGGATTTTTACACCGGCGTCCAGAATTTCCCCGGCTACCTCAATATTGTTGCGGCCCAGGGAATGCGGTTCGGAAGTGATGGCATAGATGCCTGCAGGCAGTTTGCGTTCCTTCACAAACGAGAAATCCTCCTCTCGCTAATTTTTTTGTTGCTTTTGCCGTATTCATACCTCTTGCCGGAGATTTTTATCACTGCCATTGCCTCAAAGCCTAAAAAGAACAAAAAAATTAAGAACAGCGGCAAGCTGTTCTCATTTATTCTCAAATAAAGCATAATGACTAGCTTTCCTCCGCTGGCATTAACCAGGTCAGGTTCAAAGGGTCAGAGTATCCTCTTTCTCAGCCCCGAAGGGCACCCCCAGCAAATGTATGCAGTTATCAGGGCATTTTTATCTTAGGCAAGTTTAGCGCCTAAAAGAAATTATATAACAAGTGGGTCCGGCTGTAAATAGGTGTAAAAAAGAAATCTGTTTCGAATCCTTAGTTTACCCGCAGCCCCCAGCCGTATAAACAGCGGTAAGTAGCTGGAACACCCTTTTCTGCTGAAAACCGGGTATCATAGTTTTTAATGAGAGAAAAAATCCCTGAACCTAATCCGCCGGCAGCCAATTCCTCACTTAAATAATTGTGAGCCCCGATCATTTTCAATGATTTCAGAAAATCCCGGCAAGAACCAAAAAACTCCTGTTTAGCAGTTTCGGCAACGCCTGTCTGCTGAAACCCTGTGTTAGTTAAAAGCTCCAGAAGATCCTTGTTTTCGATAAACGGTTCTTTTTTCGGATATTCACGTTCAAGGCCAGCATTTCTGCGGCTTTCATTACCAGGAAATTCCCGGGCGGTTTCAGGGATTTTGATAGTTGCCTCTGCAGCCTCGGCCTTATTCTTCTGTTTATCTCTCAGACAGACATATAATTCCTTGAAGGTGCCGGAACCCAGGGTACTGAACATCAGGTAACCACCCTCTTCCAGACAGGAATAAAATTGGGTAAAGGCAGCTGCATAGTCGCTGAACCATTGGAAGACTACATTGGAAACAATCAAGTCGAATTGCAGCTCGCTGCCAACCAGGTCCCTGAGCAGCATCAGATTCTCGCCGTCAGCAATGAAATAACTGATATTGGGAAACGCCGCTAATTTATCTTTAGCGACTGAAATCATTTCCGGGGCAATGTCGGTAGCTGTGATTTGGGCTTCAGGATATTCGGCGGCCAGCAGTTCGGTCAGAAAACCGGTACCACAGCCAATCTCCAAAATATTGCGAAAACGGCGCTCAGTCCCTCTGATTATTGTCAGCAGTTCCTGGGCCATCTCCTTTTGAACAATGGCGTATTGGTCATAAGTAAAGGCATGTCTGCCGAAATTTTGTTGCACTTGTGTTTTAATCACCATAAACAGCCAACCATCCTTCCAGATCACGCTGAAAATCCTTGGAGTTGGTTAAGAAAGGCACATGACCGGTTTCCGGATAGCTGACCAGGCGGGCGCAGGGCAACTGCTGCTGCAGATAAGCAGCTCCTCCCAAAGGACAGATTTCGTCTTGTTCGCCATGAAGCAGCAAAACGGGACAGGTGATGTCTTTAAGATCTGAACGCAGATCGGTCTCCATCAGAAAATCCAGGCCGGTCTGGGCTTCTGCAATATCCCAGGTTCGTCCGCGGTTCAGGCGGTTTGCTGTAATGTTAGCGGCTAATCCTTGCGTTTGTTCCTGCTTGCTGAACATCAGATAGTGGAAATCGCTGAAAGTTTGCCCGGCGTTATTGTTCAAGCGTTTTTTCATTCTCTTTACCAGAGCAGCTGGAATTCCTCCCGGATACTGCTCGGCAGAAAGAAATTTACTCGTCCCGCTGATCAGGAGCAGGCCCTGGACTTTGGCAGGCAGCCGGATAGCTGTCTGGAGAGCAATAAGGGCCCCCAGGGACCAGCCTGCCACAAGTACCTGCTCCAAAGCGTTTTCTTCAATCATCCTGCTCACTTGCTCACAGTAATCCGGCAGATCATTCAAGGCGGCTAAATTCAGGGTATGCACCTGGTATTTTTGTTCCAGGTATTTTCTGGTTTCCTGCCAGATATTTTTATCTGAGGCCCAGCCGTGAATAAGCACTATATTTTGGATCGCCATTCACTTACCTCCTTGGATTATCGCTAATTCCCGGCCGATTTGGCTGATTTGTTCCACTGCCCAGGCCAGGTCCTCCTGGCTGTGTGTTGCCATAACAGTCAAACGCAGCCGGGCTGTATTCAAGGGTACCGTCGGCGGCCGGACCGCCATTGCCAGAATATTCACCTGAAAGAGACGGCTGCTGAATTCCAGGGTCGTGGCATTATCTCCGCTCAGAATGGGGATGATCTGACTTTGGCTGTTTAAGAGATCAAATCCGGCCCCTGCTAACTGCTCCCGCACCCAGGCAGCCTTGCTGAGGACCTCTGCTCGCCGCCATTTCTCCTCTTGCATTACCTGGATAGCGGCTTGCACGCTGGCAATAACTGCCGGCGGCAAGGCAGTAGTGAAGATGAAACCGCGGGCTTTATTGCGCAGATAATCTATGAGTACTTTTCGGCCGCTGACGTAAGCGCCGAAACAGCCGAAGGCCTTGCCCAGAGTACCCATATTAATTTCCACCTCTTCGGAAACGCCCA
>DDXI01000109.1 GCA_002347475.1 Peptococcaceae bacterium UBA2264 | reverse complement strand
GTCCAGCTGCAAAAGAAGCTTTGTCATGGAGCACCTTTTTACGTGTTGGGACCATTGGTCACCGATATTGCCCCCGGCTATGATCATATCACCAGCGCTATTGGCGGAGCTATTGCCGCCGGAGCCGGAGCAGATTTCCTTTGTTATGTAACACCGGCCGAACACCTTCGTCTGCCCACCGTTGACGATGTCCGGGAAGGAATAGTTGCAGTCAAGATCGCTGCCCATGCCGGCGATATTGCCAAAGGCATACCAGGTGCCGCCCAGATCGATCTGGAAATGAGCCAGGCCAGACAAGCGTTTGACTGGGAAAAAATGTTCAGTTTAGCTCTGGATCGGGAAAAAGCGGAACGCTACCGGAAGGAGTCCGAGGCCAGACATACGGACAGCTGTACCATGTGCGGCGATATGTGCTCGATGCGCCTCATGAACAAGATTGTCAATATGTAGGACATCACAAAAAATAAACTCGGCTATTTGCCGGGTTTATTTTGCCTTTACCCGTATTCAGTTCTTGTATTTTCTCCCTTTTAGTCTCAAACCTTGTGATCGATTCCTTTTAAACCTGCCATTATTTTTTTTACATAAGCCTGAGTTTCAGCATAAGGAGGAATTCCGCCGTACTTGTCCACCGCACCGGGACCGGCGTTATAGGCGGCTAGAGCCAAGGAAATATTGCCCTGATAACGGTTCAGCAGATCCTTCAGGAAATGAGTCCCGCCATCAAGATTCTCAGTACTGTCAAAAGAATTCTGAACCCCGTAAGCTGAAGCCGTGCCGGGCATTAATTGCATCAGACCTTTTGCCCCCACCGGAGATACGGCCAAAGGATTGAAACCAGACTCAGCCTTAGCCACTTCTTTAATCAGATTGGGATCCACTCCGTATTTCCGGCCCATGGCTCTGATAATCTCTTCAATATTTTGTTCTTCACCTGATGTGGGAAGGCTATTTTCTTTGACAGCAACTTTATTCTGATCTTCCGTTGCTAACTTCCCAGGTTGTTCATATTTTATGTGGCTCTCTGTTTGCAGGGCTGCCTGCAAAATATTGCTGAAAAACTGGGTTTCAAAGCTGTCACTTTGCTCTTCGCCATTTGAATCTCCGACCTGCCAGGCTGATTTGGCTTGTTGAATCTGCATTAATAACAATATTTCAGCAATATTCACTCCCGCTCCTCCTCATATCCCTTACAGGTCTATAATTTGCCAACCTCATTAACAGCCTTTTCCAGAGTAGCATCCTGGGTCTGAATGACTTTCTGATTGGCCTCATATGCACGCATAACAGAAATCATCCTCACCATTTGCGCTCCGGTATCAACATTGGAGGTTTCAAAAGCTCCTTGCTGAACATTTACTGCTGTCGCTGCTGCAGCTTGACTTGCCGAATACAAGGACTGGCCTTCCCGTTTTAAGGCTGTTTCCGGGATCTCCATAATACGCAAACGATCAATTACTTTGCCGCCGTCTGTAACAATCCCGTCAGAATCAACCACAAACTGCTGACTGAGAGGATTATCGGCCCCAATCAAACCATGTTCCCCTAAAACTGCATGGCCATCGACTGTTTGGAGTACCCCAGCGCTGTTCAGCTGAAACTGGCCATTGCGGGTAAAGCGCACACCCTCACTTGTCTGGACAACAAAAAAGCCGGGAGTATTCAAAGCCAAATCAGTAGCTTTACCGGTATTTTGCAGAGTTCCCTGAATATTTATCCCGAAAGTACGATTCACAATTACCCCGCTGCCTGCCTCACCTAAAAGAGTTACCCGGGCATTCCCCTTTTCTGAGTCACCGATCCGTCCCATTAGTTCGGTTGGGAAGACAGAAGCACTTCCGTATTCTGTCTTATATCCGGGAGTATTAATATTAGCAATATTGTCTCCGATAATTTCACTCTGGGCCTGGGTTGCCAACATCCCGGAACCCGAGGTATACAAACCACGTATCACTTGACTTCCTCCCCATTTCAGCTCTTGGATGTGAAAAATCCTAGGGTTTTTCCTGGATTACCATTCGCAGCAAGTTAAGCTGAGATGAAATCGTTCTGGTTGCAGCATTGTAATAGATGCCGTTCTCCGCGACATTAGCCATTTCCCGGTCAATATCCACATTATTACCGTCATTACGGAGTGATGTGCTGCTATCTGTTTTAACAACCTGTTCTCTGCTGTTATGTAAACCTGCCATATGTTGAGCAGATGCCATTCTCAAAGGCAAATTCTCCCCCTCATTTTCCAGCACCGCTCCCAGAGTTGCTTGAAAATCGACATCTGAGCGTTTAAACCCCGGGGTATCCACATTTGCCACATTATCAGCCAAAACTTTTTGTCTGAGGCTGGAAGCATCGAGTCCCTTTTCCAAAACAGATAAAACCGGCCCTTCTAACCATGAAGCCATTACCCTACCTCCTTAGCGAATTAGCCTGTCCCCACATTTGGTCTCCGTTCTGAATCATGCGGGAGTTCATCTGATAGGCTCGCTGGATCTGAATCAAATCAGTCATGGCAACAGCCATGTCCACATTTGATTGTTCCAGGGCTGATGAATATATTTCTCCCCTACCCTGACCAGGCAGACCGATCCCTGCATTTCCCGAGCTGGCTGAAGGCACAGCCAAATTTTCTCCGATTCTGTTCAGACCTTCCTGATTAGTGAATACTGCCAGAGTAACCTGACCGAATACCTGAGGTTTGCCATCAATTACACCTGATATAGTACCATCTTTGCTTATCGAGAGAGCGCCGGCTTGCTGCGGCACCACTATATTTGCCGGCACTAATAACCCCTGGCCATCTCTTAAGCGACCGGAATTGTCCATAGTGTAGGGTCCTGCAGAAATATACGGTGTCTGACCCTTAAAACCAGGGGAGCCGACACTGCCAAAAATTCTCTGTTCACCCATTATTGTACCTGATATTTTTCCCGAGGAATCCACGGTAATATTCGTGGTTTGCAGGGGAATTCTCACTGCCAGGGGATTACCATGTTCATCAACAATTTGACCATGAGCATTTGATTTGAAGGAACCTGCTCTGGTATAAGCTGTTTCTCCATCGCACAAGTTCACCTGGAATAGGCCGGGCCCCTGAATAATCATGTCCCAGACATTATCAGTTGTGCAGTCTGCTCCCTGCCTGAAATCCTGACCCACCCCGTTTGCCAGGACTCCTGAACCGACACTGAAACCCTCTGGGACCAAAGCTCCGTTAGGCAAAGCAAAATTATCTGTCCGTACCGCAGCAGCCAGGGTTTCCGCAAAATTCAAACGCCCGGCTTTAAAACCAAGAGTCGCTACATTAGCCAGATTGTCTGCTGTTATATCCAGGGCAAGCTGTTGGGCACGAATACCCGAAGCTGCTGTGGTAATTAATCGCATATCTATTCCTCCAAAACAATAATAACCCTGACCTGAGAAAAATATCAAATGCTGTACTTATTATCATCATATTAGCGCTTTAAGTCAATAAGTTCCTGCAGAAGAGTATCTGAGACAGTAATAACACGGGAATTTGCCTGGAAACCACGTTGAGTAACAATCATATCCGTAAATTCGGTAGATAAATCAACATTGGACATTTCAATGGTTCCCGGGATAATCGAAGCACGGCCATCTTGTCCGGCACTGCCAACAGAAGCAGCTCCTGAGTTATTTGTTGACGTATAAAAATTACCACCGACATGGTTAAGGCCGGCATCATTGGCAAATCTGGCCACAGCAATCTGAGCAATCTTGTGAGTTACAGAGGTTGTCCCGTCACTATAGACCCCTGTAATAACCCCGCTCTGGTCTATACTGTAACCTGTAAGCGTATGAGGCTGGTTGATGAAGTCATAACCAACTATGGCGGCTGCATCTGGCGGAGTGCCCAGGGTAAGTATATATCCGCCGTTCGCACTGTCGATCCAATATTCTGACGCCCCTAAAGAAGCAGAACCGGTTCCCAGGGTATAGGCTGTACCATCTACATAAACTGCAGCTCCCGGAACCGGCGGATGATCAACCTGAAAAGTTGTGGTTATCCCATCTGCTCCTGTTAAAACCGCAGCCGAAATATAATCTACTGCTACGGCACCAGCCTGAGCAGCACTTAGCGTTATTGTTCCTGTGGCTGGATCAAAGCTGAATTCTCCACTTCCCGGAGTCTGACCCACCGGGACCTGTGTCAGGCCTGAAATTTTCACATTTGCTGCGCCGATCAGATTACTATCGGTAACTGCTGCATCAACAGAGAAATCCTCCGTGATAGTTGTCAGGGCAAGAGGTAATTTGCCATCTGCAAGCAGGGGGTCACCTAAGGAAAAACATATGTCACCTGTTCCAGCCCAAACAGGAGATTGGGAATCATCTGCCGGCCAGACATAGCCCTGAACCTTAGCCCCGCTGCCCGGATCTATCAGATTACCATCCATATCAAAACCGAATCCGCCTGCCCGGGAATAGACCGTTTGGCCGTTATTATTCAGCACGAAGAATCCTGCTCCCTGTAAAGTCAGGTCTGTATCTTTGCCTGTTGTCTGGACACTTCCCTGAGTCATCATTTTATCAACAGAACCGATCACAGATCCCAAACCAATCTGGATGGCATTGGTCCCGCCCTGGGTCGCTGTCGGCCCGGAAGCACCTTTCATGGTCTGGCTGAGCATGGTGGCAAAATTAACTCTGCTGCGTTTAAACCCTGTTGTATTGACATTAGCTATGTTATCACCGATAACATCCATTTTGACCTGATGGTTTTTCAAACCGGAAATCGCTGAATATAATGAACGCATCATAATAAGATACCTCCCCGTAATTATAATAATTATTCTGCAACGAGAATATTTTCTTCTGTTCCTTGTTCTGGTCTTGTCTCTGAAACACCGAAAACATCAGTCACCTCAATCAGGTCCAGATTTTTCTCCCTGACCTGCAGCAAGATATTAGCGCCGGCCATCTTGACACCATCAACAATACCCTGGATATTCTCCCCCTTTTCATCCTGTCCAATAACCATTTTTCCAATTAGCGAGGCACCCTGAGTCAAAAGCGACTGATGTGTCAGGAAAGTCAGATTGGTATTAAGTTCGTTCATCGCAGAAGCAACATTGTTCATTTGCTCCAGAGAACTGAACTGGGCCATTTCAGCGATAAATCCCTTATTATCTGTGGGTTCCAAAGGATTTTGATTTTTTAATTCCGCAACCAGTAATTTGAGAAAATCGTCTTTGCCCAGGGCTTTATTTACAGCGGCAGATATTGCCTTGCTGCTGTTATTGGTAAATGCTGACACAGCAGAAGTTGTTCCAATTGCAGTCATAGACACTCATCCTCCATTTATCTTTCAGGCTGTTAAATTGATCTGATATCCCCCTGAAGATTTACTTACACCATAAGCTGCTGTCTGGAGCAAGCTTTCCGGCTCTTCCGATTCAGACATTGTCTGAAGCTGTAATTTTAACTCTTCTTTTGGTTTTTTCTCCTTAGGCTGCTCTCCCAGTCCCATTTGCATCATCCCGCAAGAAATCCCGCTTTCTTGCAAGGATTCTCGCAATTGGCCAAGATTTTGCTGCAGCAAATCAAGAGTTACTGCTTCCGCAGCCTGACATTGAATATGAACCTGTCCGCTCTCCCAACGCAAATGCAGCTTAATCTTTCCCAGATTTTCGGGATATAGCTGTAATTCAAAACCCCTGATCTCCTGATGTGAAGAAACAACATTTCGTTGTATGCCGGCAGCAATTTGTTCCCATACGGTAACTTTTGCCGTTCCGGCTGCTGCTGGGAAATTATCTGTTTTATTTTGCGCTGCAGCTGACTCTGCGACAGATCTGCCGAGAATATTTTCGTTCAGCAATACCTCGCTGTTTTCAATAGTTTCATGATTATGAGCGGCAGAGAATAATAGATTATCTTTTCCGCTGCCCTCCTGGCCGGCACTATTCTTGCCACTCCCAGCTTCTGCCGGAAATCCCCGGATGTTCCGGACAGTCTCCGGAACATTTTCATGATCACTGCCGGTAATATCATTGCCGGTAACTGCAATCTCAGCAGGATAAGCAGCAGTATCTGCTTTTCCCGCTAAGCTGTCAGTCTGCAATAAAGCGGGCCTCAAGCCGATTCCCGATTTAGCCGCAGCCGGTGGCATGGCCTGCATTTCTCCGGAAAGTTTTTCCAACAAATCGATAATTGTCTTATATTCAGCTGTCTCAGGTGCAGCGATGTTGTTATTTTCTGCAAACTTCGGCGACATTATCCCTGACTGCCTGAAATTCTGTTCTGTATCCCAGGGTCTGAATTTCAGCAGCTCTATTTCAGTTAAGCGTTGCCCTAATCCGTTTTTCAGACTGGCTGGCATTCCGGAATTTTCTTCTTTGCCTGCCGGAAAAAAGTCCTGGAAAGAAGTTTCCAGCTGCGATTTTTCCAACAAACCAGCGAAAAGTTTTTGCAGCCCGGCGTGTTTATGTGCACCTCCGCTTGTCTCCTCACCGCAATCCTGTTCTTTCAAACCATTCAGGGGCATCAGCCACTGCTGAAAAATTCCGGCAAAGTCTGCAGATAAATCATTTTCTGCCGAATCCTTTTCCTGGCCTGAAGGACTCCCCTCTGAACCGGTGATACCTTTACCTCGCGGGACTGATAGAACATCCAAACCTATCATCAACTCACCTGCTTCTCTGATTGTACTCCCATTAATATATCGACAAATTTACTCTTAACTTTAGAAAATTTTTCCGCAAAAACAAATGAGCCGCTTATTTCCCACGGAGGAAAACAAACGGCATTGCTGCTAAGTGAAATTTATGAAAACAGATCCTTTTTTTGTCTGCTTAAGCGGCCCCGCAAACGCAAAATCGCTTGGGAATGGAGCTGGGAAATCCGCGATTCGGAAAGTTTCAAGATCAGGGCTATTTCCTTTAAGGTCAACTCCTCCTGATAATAAAGGGACAAAACCAGCTTTTCCTTTTCCGGCAATTTATCTAAAGCCTTGCTGAGAATACCGCATTGCTCCTCTTTCTCAATCCTCTTAAAGGCGTCCTGGGCCTCCTGATCCATCAGAAAATCTAAGGGAGTACCTGTTTGCTCTCCATTTTCGCCGGCATTTGCTTCATCAAGAGATGTTATCATAAGCATTTGACCCTGAGCTAAAACATTTTCCACATCTTTTCGTTTTATTTTCAGAAAATCGGCGACTTCCTCATAGGACACTGCCTGCCCCAATTGATTCTCCAGGACAAGAAAAGCTTCCTGAACTTCCTTAACTTTCTGTCTGGCAGAATGAGGCACCCAATCCATGGCCCTTAAGCCATCAATCATGGCCCCCCGTATGCGAAACGAAGCATAAGTCTCGAATTTTGCTCCCCGCGCTGAATCAAAACGCTCAGTTGCTTCAAGCAAGCCAAAAACACCATAACTAATGAGGTCATCCTCATCGATATGCGAGGGCAAAGACATAGCCAGCCGTCCGGCCAGCCGTCTTACCAGCGGGAGATATCTTTCAATTTGTTCAGTAGTCCACGAAATTTTTGCTGCAGATTCATAGGCATTGCGACTCAACCAGATACCTCCCTCATACTAATCAAAATTCATATGTATTTATTCTTCTTTCCATCCCATCCGGCGCATCAGATCAGCCTGTTGTTTATGACTGATACTGCCGCTTACCAAAGCAGGATCCACTTGGCCGGCATAGGTGCCCTTGTCTGGTTCCCGGCTGTCTGAAGCAAGGTTTACCTCATCTTCCAGGGAGATATCTATCTTCCTTCCCAGGGCAGGATTATTGTCAGCTGCCGGCATCTCTTCTTGGCCATCTGCCTGGGCAGTTTTTCGGAAAAAAATCAAACTGCCTGCAATTAAGCCATAGAGAATGGAAAAGGTTATGATGACGCGAAAAACTAGCCAGCCAAAATTTACCCCGTTTAGAAAGCTCAATAAACAAACTGTCAGTGCTGCAGCCAAAGAAATAGTTTTAGCCCAGAAATATAATTGCTGTTCTTTAGAATAGTCCATCTCAAAGAAGCCCTTTCTGCCGCATTATCCTTTGTTTCTCAAAAATATGACAGATTATCCTGTCCCTATCATGTTCAGAAATATCCTGGAACACTGCTGAAACACTGTGACAGACGGTATTCTCAAAAACTTGAACTCGCAGAACCCGAGCAAAGGTGTTAATTTGCCCGCCAGGTAATTTCATTTGCAGATAAAGCCGCGCATCTTGCTCTATTTTTTCCCCAGTTCTGAAACACAGGCCGCCCCCGCTGATATTAAAGACTTTTGCCGGCCTGGGGTCGCTCAGACAATTTACGCCTGCCACCTGATAGAGCAACGGAAAATCATCCCTGATCCTCACCAGATTCCGGCGCTGAATTTTTCTGATATTATTCGGGAAATCCAGGATGAACAGCGGGATGGGAATTGCTGTCCTCTCTTTAATAAAAGTACTGAAACTATAGGCTGAAATCTCATCATGATAATATACCTCTAAACCAGTACCTGCCCGCAAGGGCAGAATTAACCCCTGGTAATAAGGGGCTCCGATTGCTAACGCATTTTCCTCAACTGTATCGACTCGTGTTTGGTAATTTCCCTGATATTCTCCCTCAGAAATGATAAGTTCAATTGCTGCTCCCGGAAATAATCTATTTTTATAAGACAAAGCATACCCTCCTTTCCGGGCCCAGCAAAATAATCAGAAATTTCTCAGTAAAGAATGCAAGAATCCCTTTATGCCTCTGTTTGGAACCTGAAGATTCAGACCCATGATAGTACCGGCTATCCACTGGATACATTTATTGGCAGAACTTTCCGGATAAGATAAAGCGACAGGCTCCTGACTCATAATGGCTCGACCCACAAATGGATCATCATAAACCCAACCCAGGAAGGTCAGGGAACCTGATAAAAATTTACACACTGTTGCTGCAAGTCTTTCATAAGTATCCCGAGCCTCCGCCTCGGTATGTACCCGGTTGATGACAACACTCACGCTATGCTCACCATTGGCTATATCCAAAGCTTTAAGCAGGCCATAAGCATCTGTCAATGATGTCGGTTCCGGTGTTGTAACCAATATTATTTCATCTGAAGCCCGCAGGAAATTGATAACTGTCTGACTAAGGCCGGCACCGGTATCAATGATCAGGATATCGGCGTATTTTTCCAATCTTCCGATATTGGAAAGCACGTTCAGAAGCTGCGACCGTTCCAGATTAGCCATTTCCTGAACTCCGGAACCACCAGGTAAAATTCCTATTCCTTTTGGCCCGGTCAGAAGAATATCTTCGATGGTCTTTTCCCCGGCTATCAGATGTTCCATTGTAAAACGGGGTGTCAAACCAAAAGCAATATCCACATTAGCTAAACCAAAGTCTCCGTCGAGTATTATTACCCTGTAATCCAACTCAATCAGGGCAAGAGCCAGGTTAACCGTAAAATTAGTCTTCCCGACGCCGCCTTTCCCGCTGGTGACAGAAATAACCCGTAATTTTGTTTTCGGTACAGGAATGTCTGCTGCTAATTTGCGGAGAACTGCTACTTGCTCATACATACGAATTCCCCTTTTCCATGATATAAGAAACCAGCCGCTGAGGAGTGGCAACCTCGATGTCCTCCGGCACATTCTGGCCATTGGTTATGTAAGCTGTCGGTAAATTTGTCTGTTCCAGCAGGTTCAGGATGGAGCCTGCACTAACTGTTTCATCCAATTTGGTGAAAATCAAATGGGTAGTAAAAGATTCGAAAGATTTCAGCACCCTTAATTGATCCATGGTTTGAGTTGTGGCACTCATAACTAAAATTGTTTGATCAGGACTGGCCTTATCCATGAATGCTCTCAACTCAGACATATGTAAATAATGCTGGGGGCTGCGTCCTGATGTATCTATAAAAATCAGTTCCTTATCGTCATGCCGGTTCAAGGCTTCCCGCAGACTTGTCGGAGTGGTGGCAACTTCAACAGATACCCCGATCAGCTCGCCGAAAGTTTTCAGCTGTTCCACAGCGGCCACCCGGTAGGTATCAACAGTTATCAGGGCCACTCTCCTGTTATCTATAATCTTAAAGCCAGCTGCCAGTTTACCGATAGTCGTTGTTTTTCCCACCCCAGTCGGACCAACTAAAGCAATAACCCTTGGTTTGCCGCTGCCCGGTTCAATGGCAGCTGTATTAGAACACATTCTCCCAATAATTTCTTCCAGCTCAGTCCGGACTTTTGCCTCATCATGCCATTCACTCAGATTAAGATTTTGCTGAATTTGCCTGACTATTCTGCTGACCAGGCTCTCGTTCATACCCCTTTCCAGCAACATTTCTGCCCAAGGCTGCAGCGGAACAGGCCAGGCCGTTTTTTCCTCTCCGAGATCCTCCATTTGTTTGTTGATTGTCTTCAGTATCTTCTTCATATCACCAATTTCCTGCCTGAGCAGAACAGTATCTTGTTCAGACACGACCTCTGCTGCCACAGGGACTTTTTCCACAGCCTTCCTCTTATGCACAGGAACATCATCCACAGCTGCAGTTATTTCTACTTTGTGTTTAGCGAAAAAACCCAGAAAACCACCTACTTTATATTGCCGGGTTTGCAGGATTACCGCTTCTGAACCCAGCTCCCTTTTGACTCTGCTCATAGTATCAGCAACATTCTCACCGACATATCTCTTAACTCGCACGACTCAACACCACCATTCCCACAGCTTGTACCTGAATTCCATGGACGATTTCGTTATACGATATAATGTTAATCTGGGGTAATTGACGTTCTATCAACCGTTTCAGATTTATCCGAACCAGCGGGGCACAGATAACAATCGGATTCAAGCCTTTGAGAGTCATTTTCTCTGCCTCATTAGTCAGACTGTGCAGGAGTTCCTGCACTACATTCGGATCAAGTGACAAGAAAGTACCGTAATCTGAAGGTTGGATATTATCCAGAATCAATTGTTCCACCTGAGGATCAAGGGTAAGCACAGGCAGGGTCTTGTCTTTCCCGACCAGGGGCTGGAGTATTTGCCTGGCCAAAGCTTGTCTCACATGTTCTGTCAAGCGGTCAATATCTTTGGTTGTGGCAGAACAATCCGCCAAAATTTCCAGAATGGTAACCATATCGCGGATTGAAACCCGTTCCCGCAGCAAATTACTCAAAACTTTTTGTATTTGGCCTAAAGTCAAAGCATCTGAAGCCTCATCCACGACTGTTGGCGCCTGCTCTCTGGTATTTTCCATTAGTGTCTTGACATCCTGACGGCTCAGAATTTCCCAGGCTTGGGCTTTAATAACTTCCGTCAGATGAGTGGCTAAAACTGTGGGAGCATCAACTACGGTATAGCCGGAAATCTCTGCCTGTTCACGGTGGCTGGCATTAATCCATTTGGCATCCAGGCCGAAAGCCGGTTCCCTGGTAGGACTGCCAGGTATGGTATCTTCATTTAAGCCATTGCTCATGGCCAAATAATGATCTGCCAGGAGCTCTCCGGCAGCTATCTCCACCCCGCGCATTTTAATAATATATTGGTTAGGAGTCAGATTCATATTGTCTCGCACTCTTATTTTAGGAACAATAAAACCCATTTCACTGGCTATCTGTCGGCGAATCAGAACAATACGGTCCAACAAGTCTCCGCCCTGTTGGGCATCGACCAAGGCTATCAAAGCATAGCCCAGTTCCAGTTCCATGTGATCAATCTGCAGGAGGTTAAGCACATTTTCCGGCTTTTTGCTTTCTTCCAGAGCATTTTCCTGTGCTGCAGCAGTTTCCCCGGCAGCAACAATTTTCGTACTGCGCCGAACATAAATTCCCATTCCGGCAGTCAGGGCAGCGAGCAATAACAAAGGAACTGGCGGCAGACCCAGCAGAGCCAGGATTATCAGGACAATTGCCGTAATAAACAGGGCCTTATGAGTCTGAAAAAGCTGCCCTGCGATATCATACCCCAGATTATTATCGGAAGCTGCCCTGGTGACTATCAAACCGGTGGCTGTTGAAATCAGCAGGGCCGGTATCTGGGTAACCAAACCGTCGCCAATTGTTAGTAAGGTATATTGATGTAAGGCATCCAGAAGCGGCAAACCCTTTATGACAACCCCGGCAATAAATCCGCCGATAATATTGATAATAAGGATAATGATGGCAGCTATGGCATCCCCTTTGACAAATTTGCTGGAGCCATCCATCGCTCCGTAAAAATCGGCTTCCTCCTGAATCTTTTTCCGGCGCTGGCGAGCTTGCTCTTCGTTGATCAACCCGGAATTGAGATCGGCGTCGATGCTCATCTGCTT
>DDXI01000025.1 GCA_002347475.1 Peptococcaceae bacterium UBA2264 | reverse complement strand
AGCTGAAGAAGAACATCCTGCTTTCCTCCGAACCGAGGCCGCTTATGCGTGTGAGGGTAATTATATATTTTGCCAATATGCCCCCGATGAAAATACCCAGGACAGTGCCGGAGATTGCAGCCAGTGATTTCTTGGTGAATCCGCTAATCAGCATGTGCGTAACTATAGTTATTCCGGTGCAGACCAGTATGGTAATCACTATTGGCTCTTTACCGGTGAGGAAAGCCGGTAATAATATTTGAACGATAGCCCAACCTGTAAGTGCCAGGGAGAGAATCGTCTTGATTCCCTGGCGGGCGCCAATCAGCAGGATGGAGGCCAGAAAGAGAAAAAGCAGCCATTTCAGGTATTTATCTCTGGCCAGATCGGAAATATTGACTCCTTGCAAGATATTATTCTCCACATTCAGACTGAGGATAACCTCATCTCCGGGAAAAATCATAAAATCATAAGCCGGATTGGAGCCGTAGTAATGGATTGTTTCCTCAGTACTTCCGGCATAAGGCCCGTCGCTTACTTTGACATGGACAAACCATCGTCTTTCCTCTAATTGGCCGAAAATTTCTTCGGTGGTTTCGATTTCAGTCATATCCTGGACTATACCCCTTGCCATGATTTCCGGTGCAGCTGAAGGGATGACCTCGAGACTTTTGCCGTATGTATAACCGGCCAGTATGAGACAAAGACATATGAAATAGGCTAAAAAGCGTTGCATATAGACAGTCCTTTCTTATCCTCCGAACTATTNNAAACACGAATATAATATGGTTAATAGCATATGTCGATAACAAGAGCTGTAAAGGGGGTTATTTCAATGCCAGGAGGAGACGGAACCGGACCATTGGGTCGTGGACCAGTGACCGGCAGAGGCATGGGCTTTTGCACAGGAGATTATGTCGGAAGACGTGGTGGTGGCTTCGGCCGGGGATTGGGTTATGGCTACGGCTTGGGCTCAGGTTTAGGCTATGGCTGCAGGAGAGGTTTTGGCAGATTCTTTATTGATGAAACGGTCGGAATGACTGAAAAAGAATTTCTGACAGAACAAAAAGAGCTGCTGCAAAGAAGACTCGACCTTATCAGCAAGGAATTGGAAACTTTATCGGAAAAAGATGAGTAACAGGGTTTTCTCCCTGTTACTCATCTTGTATAATAAGATTGATATGGTAAATAATGAAACTTGGAGAATAAAAAGCACAGCTTCCCAAAAGGAGGATGCCCTATGAAAATAGCTATACCTGTAGATGACAAATCGATGGAAACCACGATATGTCAATCCTTTGGACGGACACCTTATTTCCTGATATACGATACTGATTCAAATGAAGCTGTTTTTCTGGATAACAGTGCAGCAGCCAGTCAGGTTGGAGCCGGAATAAAGGCAGCCCAAAATATTATTGACAGCCAGGTAAGTGTTTTGCTTACTCCCAGATGTGGAGAGAACGCCTTGGAATTATTTAACGCAGCGGATATAAAGATATATAAGACGATAGGTGATTCCATCACGGGAAATATCGAAGCCTTCAAGGCAGGAAAACTTTCCCTGCTCTAAACAGCCGCAGCTGATTGTCTGTCGCTGTTAAGGGATTAAGAAAATTCCATAGAAGACATGTGAATAGTTTTTTGTAATCAGGAAAGGATCTAACATATGAAAATCAAGACATTGGCAGAGAATATGTCAGTTTCTGATGAGTATAAAAGTGAACATGGCTTCAGCATATATGTCGAGACACAGAAGCACAAGATATTGTTTGATACGGGAGCCAGCGGCTTGTTTGGTGAGAATGCCCGAAAAATGAATGTGGATATTTCTGCAGTTGATCTGGCAGTTATTTCACACGGACATTATGATCATGGCGGCGGCCTGAAGACTTTTCTGGATATTAACAGCCAAGCCAAAATATATCTGAATCACAAGGCTTTCGGGAAATACTATGCCAGAAGGCCGAATGGCAAAAATGTTTATGTCGGTCTGGATCAGGAATTGCTGCCCAATGATCGTTTTATCTTTACGGGCAAACAGCTGGTCATTGACGAGGAGCTGGTATTGTTCTCAGCTGTGAAAGGATCTGTCTTAAATCCTGCCAGCAATCAAGGCCTGTTAATGGAACAGGATTCTTCCCTGGTACAGGATGATTTTGCCCATGAGCAGAATCTGCTGATCAGAGAGCAGGGGACAACTCTTCTGCTGGCAGGGTGTGCCCATAATGGAATTGTGAACATAATCAAGCACCTTGTTGCTCTGGGATATGATTTACCTGATTATGTGATCGGAGGATTCCATTTATATAACCGTCCGGCAGACGAGTTTGAAGACCCTGCAATAGTCCGGCAGATAGGCGAATATCTGAAAATTACCTGTGCGATGTATTATACCGGTCATTGTACCGGCATCGAACCCTATAAAATATTAAAGGAAATCCTGGGTGAAAAGATTGAGTATCTGGCCACAGGAGTACAGTTCACCATCTGAAAACATTGAACCAGCTTCATATAAATCATGTAGATAACTGAATAACTAAGGCAAAGGTGTCAAATATTATCATGCGAAGAGAAATAAATGGGAATAAAATAAAATGCTGGGCAATTTTAGGCTTCTGCTTGCTATTCCTGGCCCTGATTTCTGCGGGGGGGTGCGGCAAAAAATATTCTTCTGTAAATGGAGGAAAAAGATTGGTTGCCGTATCAATTGTTCCTGAGAAAACCTTTGTTAAAGCTGTTTGTGGAGATCTGGCAGATGTGGCAGTAATGGTTCCTCCCGGCGGCAGTCCGACGAATTATGAACCAACGCCGGGAGAAACAGAGATGTTCAGTCGAGCGCAGGTTTATTTTTCTATCGGAATTCCTGCTGAGTCAGCCAATATAATGCCTTTAGCCCTGGAAAAAAAAGATATGAAAATCGTCAGGCTTGAAGAGGAAGTGGCAAAAGTTTATCCGGACAGGGAAATATATCCGGGTTTAAGGGATCCCCATATTTGGCTCTCGCCGAAAAGGGTAGTCGTTATTATAGAAATTATCGCCAGAGAAATGGCTTCGGTGGATCCGGCTAATAAGGAGATATATGAAAAGAATGCCCAACAATACATATTGGAATTGAAAAAACTTGATGAAACAATTAAAGCTGATTTCAGCGGACTAGAAAACAGAGAATTTATTGTCTTCCATCCCGCCTTTGGTTACCTGGCAGAAGATTATGATTTGCAGATGTATGCCCTGGAACAGGGCGGCAAGGAGGCAACACCTCAGCATATAAAGGAAATGGTTGATTTTGCCCGGAAAGAAAATATTAAAGTCATATATTATCAAGCCGGTATATCCGGCAGGCAGGTGCAGTCATTTGCCGAAGAAATCGGAGCCGAAATGATTCAGCTTGATCCGTTGGCAGCAGACTATATCGAAAACATAAGAAAAATGACTACTCTGATAGCTGAGGGATTGAAATGATCATTACAGATAAAAATTCTGCAGATAAAGGCAAAACAGCAATCAGAATTGATAATCTGACTGTTAAATATGGTGAAATTCTTGCCCTGGAGAATATCTTTCTGGATATTAAGGAGAAGGAGTACCTGGGGATTATTGGTCCTAACGGCAGTGGTAAAACAACATTACTTAGAGCTATCCTCGGTTTGGTAAAAACATTTTCAGGTCATGTGGAAATTTACGGCAAAAGACCGGGACACACAGGAAAATTGATAGGCTATGTGCCCCAAATTACAGGATTGAACAGGATGTTCCCCATTACTGTAAAGGATGTAGTTGTGATGGGAAAACTGAAATCCAGGATCAGCCTATTTCATAAATATAAAAATGAGGACATGAACCTGGCAAATGAACTGTTGGCAAAAGTCGGAATCTATGATCTGAGGGATCGCCTGGTCTCAGAATTGTCGGGAGGCCAATTCCAAAAAATGTTAATTGCCAGGGCCTTGGCTATTAATCCCAAGATATTATTGCTGGATGAACCAACTGCCAGTGTAGATGTCACTTCCAAGAATCAGATATTTAATATTCTGGAAGAACTCAGTGCCGAAATGACTATTATCCTGGTTACGCATGACTTGCTGGCAATTTCTACCTACGTGCACTCTCTGGCTTGTTTGAATATTCGGCTGGTATATCATGGCAAAACCGAAATTGATGAACAGGTTATTGATCAACTTTATGGCTGTGGCTGTCCTGTTGATCTTCTGGCTCATGGTGTGCCCCACAGAGTTTTAAGAGAACACGGGGAGGAAGAGTAATGCCAGCAACTGTTTTTCAGTATAATTTTATTCAGCATGCAGTGCTGGCCGGTATTTTAGCAAGTGTCCTCTGTGGTATTATCGGTATTATTATTGTCGAAAAAAAACTCTTAATGATGAGCGGAGGAATTGCCCATACCTCTTATGGAGGGGTAGGCTTAGGTTATTTATTAGGCTTTGAACCGATAATTGGAGCCCTTGTCATCTGTGTAGCAGCAGCCCTGGGCATCAGCTATATTAAGAGAAAAAAAGGTACGGGTTTCGATGTTGAGGTAGGTCTGCTTTGGTCTTTTGGCATGGCTTTGGGAATTTTATTCATATCCTTAATGCCCGGCTATCCGCCTGATTTGAGTTCATATCTTTTTGGAAACATATTATCAATTACCAAAACCGATTTGAATTTAATGACCTTGATGACATTTCTGATAATATTCACTGTAATAGCTTTGTTTAATTACTGGAAAGCCTATATGTTTGATGAAGAATTTATGACAGTGATGGGAATTAAAACAGCTTTTTTTGATTATTTGCTTTTTGTACTGGTAGCAGTATCTGTGGTAATACTGATTCGGGTTGTGGGAATTATACTGGTCCTGGCCTTGTTTACCTCACCGACAGCTATCGCGGCATTGCTTACCAGATCCCTGAAATTAAGGATGTTTTTTTCGGTTCTCATAGCCGGTTTATTCTGCCTGACAGGGCTTTGGGTTTCATATGTCTTAAATATTGCTTCCGGGGCAACAATTGTAATTATCTCTGTTTTGGTTTATCTGATTGCTCAGATAATATTCATCCTTGGTCTCAGATCAAAGGCAAGGAATATGGCGTAAGTATGTGCCGTGACTCTATTTTTGACCACCCACTATACTACTATTGAAGATACTCAATATGATTATAGCTGGGTGGCATTTTTGTTGGAGGTGCAGCATTTGATGACGATTGGAGCACTCCTTTATGATCTGCCTGTACAGGCAGAACTGAGCAAGGCGGATATTATACTGCCGACACCGGAGGCCTATGATGAGAAGTCATTTAAACTGATCAACAGACCTAAGATAACAGGGTCATAGTTATTAACTACAGAGGATATGATAACCTCAGGCGGAGATAGACAGTTTACCTGATAAATAATAAAAAAGGAAGTGACTGGGATGGAGACAAGTGAAAGAACAGCCCTGTTGGCGATTTTTATTAATCTGGCCATATTCAGTGTCAAGTACGTCTCGGCGGCTATTTCCGGCAGTATTGCCTTAAAGGCCGAAGCCTTTCACACCCTGGCCGATCTGGTGTCATCTTTGACAGTATTTGCAGGCTTGAAGATAGCCAAACGCAAAACCAGGACATTTCCCTATGGGCTTTACAAAATCGAGAATTTACTGTCTGTTCTTATATCTTTAGCGATTTTTTACAGTGGTTACGAAATTGCCCGGGAGGCAATAGGCACTGTCTCTGTTGAACTCAAGTATCCGGGGTTTGCCATATTCAGTCTCCTGTTTGCCCTGATCGTAACCTTTTGGTTTTCCGGATACGAAAAGAAAATTGGCCAAAAAATAAATTCTCCCATCTTATTGGCAGATGCAGCTCATATCCGCATCGATGTTTTTAGTAATGGGGTTGTTTTATTGGCCATTATTTCCGGTTTACTTGGTTTCCATCTGGATAGAATAGCCGCTCTGATTGTTGTTATCTTTATTACCAAGACCGGTCTGCAAATCCTCATCGATGGCGCCAAGGTACTTTTGGATGCCTCGGTTGATTATGAAACCTTGAGCAAAATAGAAAAAATCATCCTGAAGACACCTCAGGTTGTGGAACTTAAAACACTGACAGGCCGTAATTCCGGACGCTTTAAGTTTATTGAAGCTAGTATTGTTCTGAAAACCCATGATTTGGACAAGGCTTATTTCATAGCCAATAAGATCGAAAAAGATATCCAGGCCGAAATAAAAAATATTGATAAGATCCTTATCCATTATGAACCCTTGCAGAAAGCAGAAATTCTCTATGCCCTGCCCCTGACTGATGATCATGTCTCGATCAGCTCTCATTTCGGCGAAGCAGCTTATCTCATGCTTATAACTTTCAAGGCAGGGGAGAAGGCTAATGCCAAAGTTGAGATATTAAACAATCCGTTTATCCATGTGGAAAGAGGCAAGGGGATTCTCCTGGCCGAATACCTTACCAAAAAAATGGTCGATATTGTCTTGCTCAAAAAGGATTTCAGCAGCAAAGGGCCTGCATATGTCTTTTCCAATGCCAATATCGAAGTTATCCAGACAGAGGCGCAAACGCCGCAGGAAGCCCTGGCAAAGTTGGGCCTGTCGGTTTCCCAGCCTGCTGATTCCCAAGCAAAAAATAAGTAAAGCTGCTAGGAACCAAAACCAATCAAAATGAACTGCATAATAAAAGTGAAAATAGTTATAGATTATTTATATACTATATTGACAAGATAAAGAAAAGAAAATATTATTCACTGGGGGGAGGTAGATCGATGGCAAAGAACTTAGTGGCAACATGCCCCAGCTGCGATGAAAAACTTGTTGTAACCAGGCTCAATTGCGACAACTGCGAATTAGAATTGAATGGTGATTTTCCTCTCAGCAGGTTTGATTATCTCTCCGCAGATGAGCTTGATTTTATAGAAAGCTTTCTGAAAGTACAGGGAAATTTTAAGACTTTGCAAAACGAAAAATGTATGTCTTATCCGGCCGTGAAAAAGAAGTTCCGGGATATTATGAATCATCTGAATCTGTCTCCCCTAATTGGAGACAAAAACGAAAGCCTAATGACAACTGCAGATATTCGGCCTGTTAAAGAAAGCGATAGTCTGGTTGTCAAGAAAATCAAAGAAAAGCTCAATGCCGGCGGCGGCCAAGCGCTGATTCCCCTGTTTAGCGGTGATCTGTGCCCAATCACTTATGATCCAAAGGGAAAAGGACTGGTGTCTCCGAAGATTCCGCCGCTGAACCAGCTGACTTGGGAGGCTTTTGAGGCAGCACTTGAAGTGGTTATCCGGAATGGCGGAAAAGCTCTGAAGGGTAAAGCACGCTCTGGAGCAAAGCTGGGAAGTGATGATTTGCCGCTTGATTCTGTAGAAGGATATATTGCCCATAAGGTACATGGTGTGCAAATCGGGGAAACTGCCTTTGGCCCCGGCTTTGTAATTGCGGCTGTCCTGGATTGGGCTGGTGTATGCCGCAATGAGAGAGGGTATTTGATGATTAATCCGAGTTTTATGAGTGAAATATTATTCCAAGAGGAGTCAAAATAATGACCACAACACTGAATCTGATTCCGGTAGGGAAAGCGGGTTCCATACAGCAGATAAATGCCGAACATACTGTAAAAGAGCGGTTGGAGAGTTTGGGTCTGATCAGCGGTGTCAAGATTACTGTTGTACGGAAATCACCTCTCGGCAGCATCAGAATCTACAGGTGTCTTAATACTCTGGTCGCCTTGCGCAACGATATTGCCAAAATGATACTTGTGGAGGTGCCAGATGACCAAAAATGAAGTGATCGATGTTATATTAACAGGTAATCCCAATACCGGTAAAACATCTCTATTGAACTCCTTAACAGGAATGAGCCTGCATGTAGGAAATTGGCCAGGGAAAACAGTGGAAAAAAAAGAAGGCCGGATTTCTTATAAGGACAAAGTGCTAAATATTGTGGACCTGCCTGGTACATATAGTATTGCCCCCTATAGTGAAGAAGAAAAGGTTTCCCATGATTATCTGATGTCTCAGACTCAAGCCGTTGTAGTTCAAACCATTGATGTTAACGCCCTGGAACGCAATCTGTTAATGACCCTGGAATTGCTGGCTCTGGGAAAAAAGATTATCCTGGCTTTTAATTTTAACAAAGAAGCCAAGAGACGCGGGGTCAGGATCGATGTGCCGAAAATCCGGGAGATTCTGCAGATCCCTATAGTAGTACTTGAAGCCAATAAGGGAGAAAACAAAGAAAAACTTCTGGATGAGATTTTAAAAATAACTCAAGAAGAATTTAAAATGCCTGCCTATATGCAGGATTTATTAAAAGAAAATCAGGAGATTCACCATGATGAATCCATCAAATTTTTCAGGGATAAACTGACACCTTTCTATTCAAGCGAGAATCTCTATCAAAAGACTGACAGAATTGATGAAGTTTTGTTGAACAAATATACGGCCTTTCCCGTTTTTCTGGTCATTATGTTTCTGATGTTCGAGACTGTTTTTGTTTTGTCTGCTCCCCTGGTTTCGGGTATCAGCAATATTTTTGCCTGGCTGGGTGGGTTCCTGGGCATACTCAAACTGCCTGTTTGGTTAACTGCCTTTCTGTCCGAAGGATTGTTGGGAGGAGTAGGAACTGTTCTTTCCTTTGCCCCGCTTATTTTTATTCTCTTTCTGATGATTGCTCTGCTGGAAGACAGCGGATATCTGGGGAGAACAGTTATACTGGTTGATCCGCTCTTTGAAAAGATAGGTATCACAGGCCGTACCTTTATTCCCATGATTTTAGGATTCGGCTGCAATGTCCCGGCAATTATGGCAACCCGAACTATCAAAGACAGGCGCGAACGTCTGATAGCTATTTTGACAAATTCTTTCATATCCTGTGGCGGTCGTCTCCCGGTTTATATGTTATTTACCAGTATATTTTTTCCCCGAACAGCAGTCTTTGTTGTCATGCTGCTTTATCTGTCAAGTATTACTATAGCCTTAATCGCCAGTTTGATTCTGAGCAAGTTGTTGAAAAAAGAAGAAGATAACACTTTAATCATTGAATTGCCCCCCTACCGGAAACCATCGATTATAAATGTATTCAATCATGCCTGGTTTCACACCCGGGAGTTCATTAAAAGGGCTGGAACTATTATTTTTGGCTCGGTGCTGATCGTCTGGACGTTAGCCAGCTTGCCTTCAGGGGTAACTTATGGTTCCGCAGATAGTCTCTTGGGACAATTAGGTCATTGGCTGAGTCCCTTGTTTGTTCCTTTGGGTTTCGGACACTGGATATTTGCTGTAGCTTTAATTTTTGGCATAGTGAACAAGGAAATAATTATCGGCATCCTGGGGACCCTGTTCGGAGTCGGCCAGAGTGCTTTGAGTTCGGCTATTCCGATGTATATGACACCCTCCGGGGCACTGAGCTTTTTATTTTTCGTGTTATTATACATCCCTTGTCTGGCCACTATTGCGATGATTAAACAAGAGAGCGGAAGTTGGAAATACGCGATTATCCAACCTATAATTACGATTTCCATTGCCTGGCTGGTTTCCTTTTCGATCTACTATGCCGG
>DDXI01000128.1 GCA_002347475.1 Peptococcaceae bacterium UBA2264 | reverse complement strand
ATATGGACTGCTCGGTGCTGTAGGGAATGCCGATCATGCCCCGGCTGTTTCGGCCTGCGCCTGCCTTGATTTCGGCGAGACGTCCGGAAGTCAGGTACTCAATATCGTCAGGCCTGTCAGTTCTGTCCCAGGTTGTACTGGTAAAATCGTGATCCGTGAAAGCCAGGATGTCATAACCTTTGGCATAATGATCTTCAATCATTTCTGCCGGCTGATTCTCTCCGCCGCTTTCAGTCGTGTGAGAATGAAAATTTGCTTTGTACTGGCTGTAATTAACCCAATCCACTGTTCCATAAGGGTTGCTGATCGTAAATTCGGTTTCTGGGGCAGAATCTGTTTTTGTGCTGCCGAACATGAAGGTAATCAGGGAAATGCTGAGAATCAAGATCATTACTAGCTTTTTTATTTCCTTCTCCCCCCTTTTCTTCACACAACTAATACAACTGCCTGGGATATTTTCAATAAAAATTTGAGCGATGCTATTATTTGTTTTTCAAATAGTCATTAATCGCTGCCGCTGCCTTCTTGCCGGCTCCCATAGCTAAAATAACCGTAGCAGCGCCGGTAACGATGTCTCCGCCGGCAAAAACACCCGGCTTGGAGGTTTCCATCGTCTCCTGATCGACAATAATATTGCCGCGTTTGTTCAGTTCCAGCCCTGGGGTTGATTTAGTAACCAACGGATTGGGCCCTTGCCCGATCGCTACGATGACCGTATCCACAGCCAATTCAAATTCTGAGCCGGGAATTGCCACCGGTGAACGGCGTCCGGATTCATCCGGTTCTCCCAGTTCATGGCACAGGCAAGTCATACTATGGACCCAGCTCCGCTCATCGCCACTGATCCTGGTCGGATTGGTTAAGAGCATAAGCTGTACGCCTTCCTCTTCCGCATGTTCCACTTCTTCATGACGAGCCGGCATTTCAGTGCGGGAGCGGCGATAAACAATGTACACTTCTTCCGCCCCCAGACGCAGGGATGTCCGGGCGCTATCCATGGCTACATTGCCGGCACCCAGCACAGCAACCCGTTTTCCGACTTTCACCGGTGTAGCGTAATCAGGGAAACGATAGGCTTTCATTAAATTCGTGCGGGTTAAAAACTCGTTAGCTGAGTAGACCCCATTCAGGTTTTCACCGGGAATTCCCATAAAATTGGGCAGTCCGGCTCCTGTCCCCAAAAATACAGCATCATAGCCGGTGGCCATCAATTCGTCTACCGATGTAATTTTGCCCACAACATAGTCCACCTTGATTTCCACACCCATATCTCTCAGGTTCTCAATTTCACTTTGCACTACTTCCTTCGGCAAGCGAAATTGCGGAATGCCATACATCAGAACGCCCCCGGCCACGTGCAGGGCTTCAAATACCGTAACGGCATGCCCGCTTTTGGCTAAATCCCCGGCACAGGTCAATCCTGCCGGCCCGCCCCCGATTATGGCAATCCGTTTTCCTGATGGAGCAGGAATGGTGACTTTGCTTTTTCCCCGGGCCAGCTGGTAGTCTGCGGCAAACCGCTCCAAACGGCCGATAGCCACCGGCTCGTCCTTTATCCCCAAGACACATTTGCTCTCGCACTGGGACTCCTGCGGGCAAACCCGCCCGCATACTGCCGGCAAGGAATTTTTTTGCTTGAGCACTTCCCCGGCAGCAGCAAAGTCTCCTTCGGCGATTCTTCTAATGAATTCCGGAATCTGCACCTCCACGGGACAACCGGTAACACAGAGAGATTTTTTGCACTGCAGGCAGCGCTTGGCTTCGGCAATCGCTGTTTCCTCACTATACCCCAGGGCTACTTCTTCGAAGTTACGCGCCCGAGTAACCGGATCCTGACAAGGCATATCATGGCGAGCTATTTTTTCTCTCATTAGTGATTCCCTCCCTCATGACTACATTGCAGGCGAGCCCGCGCCCTGTTTTCTTCATCTTTGAAGTATTCCAAACGCTTCATAGCCAAGTCAAAATCCACCAGATGACCGTCAAATTCCGGACCGTCGACACAGGCAAATTTCGTTTCCGTACCGACACTAACCCGGCAGGCACCACACATCCCGGTGCCATCTACCATGATCGGGTTCATACTGACAATTGTTTTTATCCCTAAAGGCCGGGTAAATTCCGCCACGGCTTTCATCATAACTATCGGCCCGATAGCCCAGACTGCGTCGATTTTTTTACCTTGCTGCAGGATATGGGCTAAACCGTCAGTGACAAAACCCTGGACCCCGGCACTGCCGTCGTTTGTAGCTATAACCACTTCATGGCTGACAGAGCACATCTCCTCTTCCAGGATCAGCAGCTCTGCGCTGCGTGAGCCAAGAACAGAGATGACCTGATTGCCGGCTTCTTTCAGACCTCTGGCAATCGGAAAAACAGGTGCAATCCCTAAACCGCCGCCAATGCAGACCACGGTTCCGTATTTTTCGATTTCTGTGGGGACACCCAGCGGCCCAACAAAATCCAGAAAAGCGCTGCCTTCCTGCGTTTGATTTATGATTGCCGAGGAATAGCCGACATCTTGCACGACAATTGTTATAGTTCCCCTGATACGGTCAAAATCCATCACAGTTAAGGGAATCCTTTCGCCCTTTTCATCATGGCGCACGATAACAAACTGACCCGGTTCAACCTTTTTAGCCACTTCCGGCGCTTCCACCTCAAAGAGAACAATGGACGGAGCCAGTTGTCTTCTTTTAACAATTTTGTACAAAATTACTCCTCCTTAATAAGATCCAGGCTTTCTAATTCAATCCATCTCTTTGCCACAGATTAAACAGTATATCCAGAGGATACTCTGTGAACTGACCATTGGTATTGATTCTGCCTCTCTCCCCTGTTAATAGTGCTGTCTTAAACAGCATACACCATTTTGGAGAGTCATACAAAAAAAGCGCTCAAAACTTAGGTTTGATGCGCTTTTTGAATTCAAGTTATTGCAGAGCTCCTGGAGTCAATACTTTATTAAGCTTGTTCATCTCCAGTTGTATGTAACCTTCCAATGTTCCGGTTGTATTAACAAAAGAATCCAATGTAAAACCATAAAAAGATTGATTGCGACTTTTATAATTAACATTGCTTAAAACCCTGACTGCCTGTTCATTAACGTGAGACACCTTCATATCGTAAGTTATCTGATATAGAATCCATTCAAGTTGATCATCTGGCATTAATCTGGCAACTCCTATACCCTTGGCACGGGCATAGTCCAAAGAGGATTTCTGAAAGGCGCCTTGGGAAGTAATTATTGTTCCCTTTGTCTTATCTGCTCCAATTTGTTCTAACCTGGCATGAAATTCTTCTATATCATCTACAGGTATTGATTCATGGCAATCTTTACATTCCCATACCCATATTATTGAAGGTTTCAAGGCCTTTGGCAGAAACATTTCAATTGCTATATCAGTAATAATTTCTTTTTCTCTATTTTGTGACCGGTAACTTTTATGATAAAATACCCTGCAAAAATTCGGAGTCCACACCAATTCACCCTTATTAAGCACATTTTGAATAGCGTCATAAACTTCTTTCTGAAAATTCATATTGGCACCCAATAGAACATCCCCCCGTTTACCAAGCACAGTTTTACTTATCAGTCCGATTATTGCTGATATTTCCTAGTTCCAGGACCCGAGCAAATATAATATAAGCTAATTTATACAAATTAGCTAAAATAGCCCTTCGCGATTATAAATCGCTAATCTCATTATATTGAGTTTGAATATTATTGTTAGATGTCAATAGCCCTATCAGTAAGTCCTATTTTTATATAGGACTAATTGATAGGGCTATTGAAAGTGAATTTATCTGATCAGGTAATATTATTTATTATCAGCGTTTTGCCGGGATCAGTAAAACTGACGCTGTGGCATGTCTCACGATATTGTTACTGACACTACCCAGGAAAAGTTCCTTAACAAAGCCACGACCCTGACTTCCCATAACAACCAGAGGCATTTTCTGTTCGCTAATCATTTTCAGGATTATAACAGATGGGGAACCATACAACAAACTGATATCTACCTCTGCCGCTCCTGCATCCTGCAATTCTTTCTTCATTCCTTCGAGTCTGCCAGTATCAATTGTATTAAATCTTTCGAATTCGGCAGTTGCTTTCGGAACATTAAGCACATCAG
>DDXI01000168.1 GCA_002347475.1 Peptococcaceae bacterium UBA2264 | reverse complement strand
TTGGAGAATTTGCCCGCAGACTGCAGAATCCCCAATATTAACAGGTTATGATGAGGGGCTTCTCCTGTTAACAGAAATTAGAGTTGCACAAGGAGAGGGGATTTGGTATCTTATAGATAAAACATGTTGTCAGGCAAAATATTGAGCCCTAATTAATATGGGCAAAGGATACGATCCGTGGGGCTTCCTTGCTTTGGGAGCCCTTTTTGTATGTTCTGAACAGTTTATCAGGGTTTTGTTCTGCTGAGATAAATAATAAAAATGATAGGTAAGGGAAATCCGAAGTGAAGCAAAAATGGTTAATTTCTGAAACAAAGGGCCAGCAATCTTTACTGCTTACTGAATCTTTGGCTCTATCCCCTACAGTGGCGGATATTCTGGTGCAGCGTGGCTTGCAGGAAGTAAGAAAAGCGGTTGATTATCTTCGGCCCACGATGTTTAATCTGGCCTCGCCTTTTTGTTTTAAGGATATGTCCTGTCTCATGTCCCGTTTGAACAGAGCCCGCCGGAACGGGGAAAAGGTGCTGGTTTATGGTGATTTTGATGTTGATGGGATAACAGGTACAGCCTTGCTCTATAAAACGCTGATCGATCTGGGGTTTAAAGCTGTAACCTATATACCCCACCGCCAGGACGAGGGCTATGGTTTGCACCGGCAAGCTCTGGCCAAGGCGGTCCAAGCAGGTGTCAAGCTGATTATTACTGTAGATTGCGGAATTACTGCCTTTGAAGAAGTTGCATTTGCCGGGGACCTGGGCCTGGATGTTATTATTACTGATCACCATGAACCTCCGGAAAGGCTGCCGGCGGCTTTGGCTGTTCTTGATCCTAAAGTGCCGGACAGTGGTTATCCTTTCAGCGAACTGGCAGGAGTAGGTGTGGCTTTTAAACTTGTACAGGCTCTCCTCCAGGAGTTTAAAACACCCGGAGTGGGCCTGCAAACCCAGATAGAACTGCTGGATCTTGTTGCTTTGGGAACAATCGCTGATGTAGTTCCTTTAACGGGAGAAAACCGTATTTTGGTTTATCATGGTTTAAGGCAAATGGAACATACCATACATCCTGGTCTGGAAGCTCTTCTGATAGAATGCGGTCTTCAAAATAAAACTCTAAAAGCCGGTACCATTGCCTTTATCATGGCTCCGCGTCTTAACGCCGTTGGTCGTATGGATAGTGCGCGGCCAGGCCTTGAGTTATTAGTAACAGCTGATCCGAAGCGGGCTCAGGAATTGGCCCGGAGGTTGTCGGCAGAAAATGTTCGGCGCCAAAATACGGAGAAAAGGATACTGGCTGAAGCCATGGCTCAACTGCCGGCAAAGAATCTTCCCCGGGTAATTGTTCTGGCCTCAGCAGGGTGGCATCCTGGGGTGTTGGGTATTGTGGCCTCCCGTCTGGTAGAAAGTTATCATCGCCCTGTTCTGATGTTGGGATTGGAGGATAAGCTGGCAAAGGGTTCAGCCCGCGGCATTCCCGGTTATCATGTCCTGGAACAGTTAAACCTTCAGGCAGATTTACTGAAGAAGTATGGCGGTCATCGTCAGGCGGCAGGGTTTACGCTGGCAGCTGAAAATGTTTCCCTGTTAAGGGAGGGTCTTAATGCTGAAGCAGGAAAGCTGCCGGCAGAAGTATTTCAAAAAAAGATGCATATCGACAGTGTTGTGGACTTTACCGAATTGACACCTTCTCTCCAAGAGGAATTGGAACAACTGGCCCCTTTCGGTTACGGTAATTCGGGACCTGTTTTGGCAGTCAGGCAGCTTCCGGTTTCCGGATTAAGCCAGGTTGGGGAAAACGGCAGCCACCTGAAACTGCGGGTTGGTTCTGAGGGAACTCTGGAGGGGATTGCCTTTCGGCAGGGTGAGCGCTTACCGGAATTACTGTCCCATTCCCAATTGGATCTGGCTTTCAGTCTGGATATCAATACTTTTCAGGGCCGTCAGCAACTGCAGTTAGTAGTCAGGGATATTCAGAGTAAAGCCGAAGTGCAAAGCCAGGGAGATTTTGTTAGAATTAACACAGGGGATTTTCAGAATATTGAAAGGCTCGACTGGCGTACAAGCATGCGAAACGACTGGTTGCAAAAAGTTTTGACATCAGCCGGAGAGGTGAATACAAGCTTCAGCCTGGAAAGCAAAACTGTAATCTGGGATTCATTAGTTAAAGAAGTTTACAGTTTTAAGGATTATTATCGGCAAAATAACTCTGGCGAAGAAGAATCTTCAGTAACTGAAGGAGAATTATTAAGAGCAGAGAGGCTTGGGCCCCAATCTTTCGGTATCATTGTCGGAACTCCTTTCAGCAGAGCAGATTTCAGATTGGGGATAGAGACAATTCTCCGTTTGGGAGTACAAAAAATTGCCTTGGCTGAGTTTGAGCCGGTTACAGAGACCAAGCTGCAGAAAACTTGTTTTTTTCTCTCCCGACAAGAGCTGATTCAGAAATATAAGATATTCCTGAATAGAGCCAAAGAGGAGAACCCTTTCTGCTGGGTACCTCCAACCGATGATCCCAGTGCTCTGGAAGCATTGAAAATCTTCGAGGAATTGGGTCTTGTTCGATGTTTGGGCAGCTCCGATATGTTTATGATCGAATTTTTACCAGCAAATCAAAAAATTGATTTGGAGTTATCTTTGCGTTATGCCGGCTTAAAGAGGTATTGGGAAAGGGTAAATTTGTTTCAAAAAAATCTTATGGCCAATTCCTGGCCGGAGATGAAACAATTAATAGAAAATATAGTTCAGGAATTATAAAATCAGGGTTTCGGAATTTACCGCAATTTTTATCAGACGGGTTTTTAATAAAAAGAGGTGTGCCGCAATGATTCCAGAGGAATTAAATGAAAAACTTAAAAAAGTGCTTCCCCCGGATCAATTGCTGCAGATAGATCAGGCATATGAGTTTGCTGCCGCTGCCCACCAGGGACAACAACGTAACTCCGGGGAAGATTTTATCCAGCATCCCCTGGAAGTAGCCATAATTCTGGCTGAACTGGAGATGGATCAGCCGACGATTATAGCGGCTTTGCTTCATGATGTTCTTGAAGATACAGAGTACGAATACGCTGACCTTGAAAAGAAGTTTGGGGTTGAGGTAGCCCTATTGGTGGATGGGGTGACTAAACTCGGGCGGATTGAATATAAAAGCAAAATGGAACTGCAGGTGGAAAACCTGCGAAAAATGTTCTTAGCCATGGCCAAGGATATCAGGGTTATTCTAATAAAATTAGCTGACAGATTGCATAATATGAGAACCCTGAAATATCATTCTCTGGAAAAACAGAAGGAAATTTCTCAGGAGACATTGGAAATATTTGCCCCCTTGGCTAATCGCCTGGGAATTTTCCGGATCAAATGGGAATTGGAAGATCTGGCGTTTCGTTATCTGAAACCTGAAGAGTACTATGATTTAGTTGAGGGTATAGCTCTTAAACGCCAGGAACGGGAGGCTCAGATCAACAGGGTCATCGCGGAATTAAAACAACGCCTTGACGAAATCGGAATCAAGGCTGATATTGCCGGCCGGCCCAAACATTTTTATAGCATTTACCAGAAAATGATAAAACAAAACAAGGAATTAAGTGAGATTTACGATTTAACAGCCGTGCGGGTCATTGTAAATTCAGTAAATGATTGTTATGGAGCCTTGGGTATAGTACACACCCTCTGGAAGCCGATACCCGGCCGTTTTAAGGATTATATCGCCATGCCCAAACCAAATATGTATCAGTCCCTGCATACCACTTTGATAGGAGCGCAGGGAGAACCCTTTGAAATTCAAATCCGCACCTGGGAAATGCACCGTACTTCAGAATATGGTATTGCTGCCCATTGGAAATACAAGGAAGGCAATAAACAGGGCGACAGTAATTTTGATAAAAAACTGGCTTGGCTGCGGCAACTTTCAGAATGGCAGCACGAATCCCGTGATGCCGGTGAATATATGGAGTCTCTGAAAATAGATTTGTTTGCTGATACGGTTTTTGTTTTTACTCCGCGAGGCGATGTTGTGGAACTTCCCAAAGGTTCTTGTCCTGTTGATTTTGCTTATCGTGTGCATACCGATGTTGGTCATCGTTGTATTGGTGCCAAGATAAACAGTCGCATTGTTCCTCTGGATACCAAACTAAATAATGGGGATATTCTGGAAATATTAACTGCCAAGCAGGGTAATGGGCCAAGTCGGGACTGGCTCTCGTTTGTGAAAACCTCGCTGGCTAAAAATCGTATCCGCGGCTGGTTTAAAAAGGAACAAAGAGAAGAAAATATTATCAGAGGGCGGGAAAGTCTGGAGCGGGAAGTTCGCAAACTGGGGCTGGATCCGGCCATTGTCCTCAAAAATGAAAATGTCCTGGAACTGGCTAAGGCCCATAATTTGACTGCTATCGAAGATCTTTATTCGATTATTGGGGATGGAGCCTTAACTGCCAATAAAGTTCTGGCCCGTTTGCGCGAGGAAATTGCCAAAGAAGCCAGGGAAAAACAACAAATGGCTGCCCTGCAGCAGGGTGAAGCTAAAGGCAGCAGTGCTTATGGCAAGGCTTCACATGGAGTAATGGTAAAAGGTGTGGATAATATCCTGGTGCGTTTTTCGCGCTGCTGCAATCCATTGCCCGGCGACGAAATAATGGGTTATATTACCCGCGGTCATGGGGTATCGATTCACCGTGCTGATTGTGAAAATGTCAGCAAGAATTCCCAGGAGGAACAGAATCGGATTGTTGAGGTTATGTGGGATGAGCGCACAGAATCAATTTATCCGGTTGATGTTCAGGTGTTCGGAGAAGACCGGGCTCGCCTGGCAACTGATATCATGAATGTTATTGCTGACACGCGTACGCAGATTTTAGCCATCAATGCCCGCCGGGTTGGTAAAGATAATCAGGCCAGTGTCCTCCTTAGTATCGAGATACGGGATCTGAACCATCTTAACTATATTATGCAAAAGATCCGCCGGGTAAAAGATGTGACATGTGTGGAAAGAGTTAATTCCGGAGGTAAATAAATGCGCACAGTAGTACAGCGGGTTAAACAGGCCAGTGTCAGGGTAGGGGAAGAAAAAGTTGGCAGCATATCCTCCGGTCTGCTGGTTTTTCTGGGAATTGGCAAAGAGGATACTGAGGCTGATCTGGAATGGCTGGCTAAAAAGGTTACAGATTTACGAATATTTGAAGACAGTGACGGCAAGATGAATTATTCCGTTAAGGATATCGGCGGTGAGATTTTGCTGGTATCCCAGTTTACCCTCTATGGCGACTGCCGCAAAGGGACTCGGCCCAGCTTTAGTGAAGCAGCTTTGCCGCTGCCGGCAGAGGATATGTATAATAGGCTGACTGAAGCATTCAGACAAAGAGGCCTAAAAGTTGCCACAGGTATCTTTGGAGCTGATATGGAAGTTGAGCTGGTTAATGACGGACCGGTTACTCTTTTACTGGACAGTAAAAGAGGGTAGAGGTAATAAAATGTAAGGAGGTAGGGAAATGATAGAAGGACGTGCTGTAGGAGAGTTTGAGGCTAATTGTTTTTTATTTATATGTGACGAAACCAAAAAGGCGGCTATTATTGATCCGGGCGGAGACGGAGCAATGATCTATCAATGGGTTCTGGACAAGGGAGTTGAAGTTGAGTATATACTGCTTACTCATGGGCATATAGATCACATTATGGCTGTGGATGAGCTCAGGGATTTATTGGGGGCCAAAGTTGCTATCCATACTGCGGATGCAGAAATGCTTACCAATCCCAAGTATAATCAATCGATCTACATCGGCTTTCCCTTTGCTTTCAGACCGGCCGATATCTTGTTAAACGACGGTGATATAATAACCGTAGGGAAGGAGACCATCAAGGTTATAGCTACTCCGGGCCACTCTTTGGGGGGAGTCAGTTTTCTAACCAGGGAAGGTGTATTCAGCGGCGATACCTTGTTCGCAGGTTCTATTGGCCGGACGGACTTGCGCGGCGGGTCTTATGAACAGCTTATCCGTTCTGTGGAAGAAAAATTGTTTGTCTTACCTGCTGTGACCAGGGTATTTCCCGGACATATGGAGGCTACAACAATCGGACGGGAAAAGGCTGTCAATCCTTTTTTCTTTTAAGACCAGCTATAA
>DDXI01000055.1 GCA_002347475.1 Peptococcaceae bacterium UBA2264 | reverse complement strand
ATTCGATGACTTTATTATACGAGGAGGTAGAAACATGGTGATTCAACGAGCGAAAGGAACTCAGGATATATTGCCGGGTATGATAGAAAAGTGGCAATTTCTTGAGGAAACAATTCGTTCGGTTTGTCAGGAATATGGATATGAGGAAATTCGGACTCCGATTTTTGAGGTAACTGAACTTTTTCAAAGAGGAGTTGGCGATACGACTGATATTGTCAACAAGGAAATGTATACCTTTCTGGATAAAGGAAAGCGCTCCCTGACCTTGCGCCCGGAAGGAACGGCCTCAGTTTGCCGGGCCTATGTAGAGGATAAACTGTATACAGGAGCCCTCCCTTTGAAATTATATTATTTGGGGCCTATGTTCCGTTATGAACGGCCGCAAACCGGTCGTTTTCGGCAATTCCATCAATTTGGCGTTGAAGTCCTGGGCGGGGATAAGCCTGTTGTAGATGCTGAGGTCATCAGTCTGGTTTGGGATTTTTACAGACGTTTGGGTCTGGGTGGGCTGGAAGTACATGTTAATTCAGTGGGCTGCCCCAATTGCCGGCAGCAGCATGCCCAGGAACTGCAAAAGTTTTTAACAGAGCGTTATGAACAATTATGCCGGGATTGCCAGGACAGATTTGAACGAAATCCCTTGCGGGTTTTAGATTGCAAGAATCCGTTATGCCGGGAGCTGACGGAAGGTGCTCCTACCACCCTGGATTTGCTCTGTGCAGATTGCAGTCAGCATTTTCAGCGTTTGCAGGCTCTGTTGCAAGCGGCAGGAGTTGTTTTCAAAATTAATCCGCGTCTGGTCAGAGGCCTGGATTATTATTGCAAAACTGCTTTTGAAGTAGTAGTCGAAGAGATCGGGGCTCAAAGTGCTATTTGTGGCGGGGGACGTTACGATAGATTAGTACAGGAGATTGGCGGGCCCCCAACAGCGGGGATAGGCTTTGCCATGGGTATGGAACGGGTATTGGCGGCACTCGAGGCCCAGCAAAAACTGCCGGAGTCCGGGAAGTCCGGATTTGCTATGGTGGTTGCCCTGGGAGCAGAGGCTCAGAAAGAGGGCTTTAGGCTTGTCAGTAAATTACGGCAGGAAAGAATTCCTGTCAGTATTGATTTGACGGAAAGAAGTCTGAAGGCTCAGCTCAAGAGCGCCGACCGGCTGGGCGTCAACTTTGCGCTGATTCTGGGAGAGCAAGAATTGGAGAAAGAAGTTCTGATCGTGCGGGATTTACAACTGGGTGAACAGTATGAGATTCCATTATCAGAGGCTCATATTAGTCTGAGCCAGAAATATAGAGAGGGTGCTACACAATGACTGTATTTGCTGAGAGAATTGAGGCTGGAAAAATCGGGATCCAACAAGCAGGAAACAAGGTTCGTCTCTTGGGCTGGGTCCAGCGGCGCCGGGATCATGGCGGTTTGATTTTTGTGGATTTGCGTGATCGTTCCGGGCTGGTTCAGGTTGTATTTGATCCGGAAATGCCGGGAAATGGCTTTGCTTTAGCTGAACGTTTACGTTCGGAGTTTGTAGTATCGATTTACGGCACTGTAAGGACCAGACCAGAGGGAACTGTTAATAAAAATTTAGCGACAGGCGCAATTGAAGTTGCCGCCGAAACCCTGGAAATCCTTAATGGTGCGCTGACTCCTCCTTTTTATATTTTGGACAATGTCGATGTTGATGAGACCGTCAGGCTTAAACATCGCTATCTGGATTTACGCCGTCCGGAAATGCAGAATGTATTTCAGACAAGACATCGGGTAACCCAGATTATGCGTAATTATCTTGACAGCAAGGGATTTTGGGAAATCGAAACTCCTATGCTGCAAAAGTCGTCCCCTGAAGGGGCCCGTGATTTTCTGGTGCCAAGCCGGATACATCCCGGAGAATTCTATGCCTTGCCCCAGTCCCCGCAAATCTTCAAACAAATTCTGATGGTCTCAGGCATGGAAAAATATTTCCAGATTGCCCGCTGCTTCCGGGATGAAGACTTACGGGCTGATCGGCAGCCGGAGTTTACCCAACTGGATATTGAAATGTCTTTTGTGGAAATCGCAGATATCCTGCCAATTATGGAAGAAATGCTTGCTAAAATCTTTGAGGAGACCATAGGTCAAACCATAGCCCGGCCTCTTCTCTGTTTAACCTACAGGGAGGCCATGGAACGTTTTGGTTCAGATAAACCGGATACCCGCTTTGGGATGGAACTGGTTGATGTTGCCGATTTGGTTGCAGGCTCTTCTTTTAAGGTTTTCACAGACACCTTAGCCAATGGGGGCAGAGTCAAAGGTATTTGTGCTCCAGGCTGTGCCGGCATGCCACGCCGGGAGTTGGATGATCTGGTCAAATATGTTAATACATATGGAGCCAAGGGGTTGGCTTATATTGTGCTGGGAGCTGAAGGGATCAAATCTCCTATTGCCAAGTTCTTCAGTGAAGAACAAATGGATCTGCTTATTAAGCGCCTGGGCGGGCAAAGTGGTGATATCCTCTTCTTTGTGGCTGATAAGCCTCAGGTTGTTGCTGATGCTCTGGGACATTTGCGTCTGGAATTGGCGCAGCGCCTGGGACTCATTCCGGAGGGGCAGTTCAATCTTCTCTGGGTTACCGAATTCCCTCTTTTGGAATATGATGAGACAGAAAAGCGCTATGTGGCCATGCACCACATGTTTACAGCACCTATGGATGAAGATCTGCCTCTCCTCGCAACAGAACCTCTTCAGGTACGGGCAAAAGCCTATGATATAGTCTTAAATGGGATGGAACTTGGCGGCGGCAGCGTCAGAATTCATCGTCGTGAAGTTCAGGAACAGATGTTCAGCTTAATCGGTCTTACCAAGGAAGAAGCGGTTGATAAATTCGGCTATTTGTTGGATGCTTTTGAATACGGGACACCGCCCCACGGCGGTTTAGCCTTTGGCCTGGACAGATTGATTATGTTGTTGACAAACAGGGAAAATATCCGGGATGTCATAGCTTTTCCCAAGACTCAAAGTGCTTCCTGTTTGCTTTCCCACGCTCCGTCGGCGGTTAGCGACAAACAGCTTAAGGAACTGCACATCAGGACAAATAACCCTTCCTGATTTATTACCGGTCTGAAACTGCTCATAAAATATTTTGACATAGTTTGACATGGATTAACCAGCCAGTTATAATTATATTACCCCCTATGGGTATTGGAGGCAATTGTATGGATACGACTCCTTATAATAACTCTAAGGAAGACATCATTCGCCGTCTTAAAAAAATTGAAGGTCAGGTTAAAGGCTTGCAGCGTATGGTGGATAATGATAAATATTGTGTCGATGTTTTAGTCCAGGTAGCGGCTGTTCGGGCGGCAATCCATAAAGTGGGAACGATTGTATTTGAAAATTATTCCCGGGTATGTCTGCGCAAGGCTGCTGAAAATGATAATGATAAGGCCCTGGAAGAACTTATTGGCATACTCGCCAAATTTATCAAATGAGACTTTAAAAACGGAGGTGTTTTTATGTCAGGTGCTAATGTCAAAACCTTTTCCAAAGCCAACTGGGATCAGGATGTTCTGAAGTCAGCAACACTGGTACTTGTGGATTTTTGGGCTCCCTGGTGCGGTCCCTGCCGCATGGTAGCTCCTGTAATCGATCAATTGGCTGATGAATATGTGGGAAAGGTAAAAATCGGCAAACTAAATGTCGATGAAAACAATCAGATAGCCGGACAATATGGAGTAATGAGTATCCCTACCCTCGGAGTTTTTAAAGGTGGCAATATGATTGATAAAGTTATTGGTTTTTGTTCCAAAGCTGACTTGGCCAAAATGATTGATAAACATGTCTGATTAAGAGCGAATAAGCTGGCAAGCACCAGGGCCGGCAGTCCATTTTATTTTTCTAAATAAAAAATAGGAAGCCGAACAAAAAGTAAATTTTGATTGGCTTCCTTTAGTTTTAAGGTGCTATTTACCAGGACTTTACTCAGGGTAGTATTTATTATGGATCTTTTGCTCAAAACCGGATTTTTGGGGATCATAAAATCTGCTGTTTTGCAGTTGTGGGGGCAGATATTCCAGTTTGCTGCCGGGGTTGTTCAAAGGATTGACATAGAGGCCTGTGCTGTTTTTCAGATGATTGGGAACAGCATAATAGCTGGTGTCTTTTGCCAGCTTGAGAGCATGGTTGATAGCTTTATAGGCTGAGTTGGATTTGGGACTTTCACAAATATAGATAACTGCCTCCGCCAAAGGGATGCGGGCTTCAGGCATTCCCAGGAATTCTGCTGCTGCTTTGGCAGCAATAGCCAGCTGCAAAGCATGGGGATTAGCCAAACCCACATCTTCAGCAGCCTGAACGACGATTCTTCTTGCTATGAATAGAGGGTCAACTCCGGTTTGCAGCATTCTGGCCAGCCAGTAAAGCGCGCCGTCAGAATGTCCGGCCCTCATGGATTTGATAAAAGCTGAAATCAAATCATAATATTCCGTAGTCGTTATACCTTTATATTGCTGATGACAGGCTTGCTGAACAATATCCAGGCTAATCTCATTTCCCGGTTCAGTACTGTAGGCGGCTATTTCCAGTGAATTCAGGGCATTGCGGGCATCACCGTTGCAGATGGCAGCCAGATATTCTGCTGCTTCCTGTTCAAGGGAGAGATTTTTTTGACCAAAACCGCGTTCCTGGTCCTGCAGAGCGGAAGTCAGCAGTCTAATGATATCTGATTTGCTCAGCAGTCTGAGGTTGTAAATCTGACAACGTGAGGAGAGCGGCGGGATTATTTCATGAGTCACACTCTCTGTTGTGGCTCCGATCAGTACTACTGTCCCGTTTTCAACATCAGCCAAAAGCGTCATTTGTACATTTGCCTTCAGGGCATGGATCTCATCGATAAAGACAATTGTTTTTTTGCGGTAATATTTCAGGTTTTCTCTGGCCTGGACCAGAACAGTTCTCAGCTCACTGACTGTAAGCGCGGCAGCATTGAGCTTCACAAATTCTGCCTTGGTCATTTTGCTGATCAGCAAAGCCAGGCTGGTTTTGCCGCTGGCCGGCGGTCCCTGCAGGATCATGGATGGAATCGTGTCTGTCTCAATCAGTTTTCGCAATAATTGTCCTTGGGCGATGATATGTTGTTGGCCCAATAATTCGTCCAGGTTTGCAGGCCGCATTCTTTCAGCTAACGGAGTACTTTTGCTCTGGCTGACATTGTAGTCAAACAAATCCATACCCAGATTCCACCTTCATTTTAATTCCGATTTTATTCTGACTCACCGGGGTGTCGGTTACAGTTAATTCATTATAGCTGATTCTTTTTCCGGGTTCAATTCAGCAGTGTTAAGAAGGTAAATGCTTCTCAGAGGCAGTATTTTTTCAGATGGCGAAATCACACTGAAACAGACGGAAATAAGCTTGACATATTCCGAGTAATTTTGTAAGATATCTGAAGAATCTTTGTTCGAAGTCAGACTTAGTCAGAAAAAAGGGGTGAGGGTGCTTGAAACTCTCGACCAAAGGTCGTTACGGAGTCAGGGCCATGTTTGATTTGGCCCAGCATATTGGTGAAGGTCCTGTTTCTTTGAAAATAATTGCCAAAAGGCAGGGGATTTCAGAACATTATCTGGAACAGCTTTTTGCGGGTCTGCGTAAGAATGGTTTGGTAAAGAGTGTGCGCGGAGCCCAAGGCGGATATATACTGGGCAGAGAACCCGAAAATATTTATGTCGGGGAAATAATCAGGGCCCTGGAAGGTCCCCTGGCTCCGGTGGATTGTGTCGCCGAAGAAGACCCGGAAAATTGTCACAAGGCGGAATCCTGTGTAACCAGGCTGATCTGGGAAAGAGTGCGGGACTCGATTGCCGGTGTTATCGATTCTGTCACCTTAGCCGATATGGTGGAAAATGCTGCCGACAAGCAGTCTGAAGCAGGCTTGTTTATGTACCATATCTGAGGTTAGTTGAACTTCATTATCGCTTGTGAAGGTGGGATTTATGATGAGAAGAGTTTACCTGGATCACAGTGCAACTACTCCGGTGGACCGGGAAGTTGCTGATTTAATGATGGTCTATTTCACTGAAAAGTACGGCAATCCCTCCAGTATTCATAGTTTTGGCCGGGAAGCCAGACATGCTTTGGAAGAAGCAAGATCTCAGGTTGCCGGGCTGCTTGGGGCCAAACCGGAAGAAATAACTTTTACCAGTGGAGGAACAGAAGCTGATAATCTGGCTATCCTTGGTCTGGCTGAGGCCAGGCAGGAGAAAGGCCGTCATTTAATCGTTTCGGCAATTGAACACCATGCTGTACTGGATACTGTCAAATATTTGGAAAAAGCCGGGTTTGCCCTGACAGTGCTTCCGGTCAACAGTGCAGGGATTGTAGAGCTGGATGAGGTTATAAAATCATTACGACCTGATACGATTTTGGTCAGTGTCATGCATGCCAATAATGAAGTGGGCTCTATTCAGCCGGTTGCGGAGATTGGCCGGATAGTCCGGGAGCATGGGGCGGCCTTTCATATCGATGCAGTTCAGACCTTTGGGAAAATTCCTGTGAATGTGGAAGAACTGAAGGCCGACCTCCTGACAATTTCCGCCCATAAGATTTATGGCCCCAAAGGTGTGGGCGCCCTTTATGTCCGTAAAGGAGTCCGCATCAGTCCTTTAATGCATGGGGGAGGACAGGAAAAAAAGCGACGTTCAGGAACAGAAAATACCCCTGCTATTATCGGTTTCGGCAAAGCCTGTGAATTAGCCGTTCAGCGTATGACTGAGGAGGCTGAGAGAGTAAAAAAACTGAGGGACACACTGCTGACTGGTATTGTGGAAAGTATCAAATATGTCAAGGTTAATGGTCCCCAAGGCGATTTGCGTCTGCCCAATAATGTCAATGTCAGTATCGAGTTTGTGGAAGGGGAATCTCTTCTGCTGAGTCTGGATATGCTGGGTATCGCCGCTTCGAGCGGATCTGCCTGTACTTCCGGATCTCTGGATCCTTCTCATGTCTTGCTGGCTATGGGCTTACCCCATGAGATTGCTCACGGATCCCTGAGATTTACTCTGGGTCGTCAGAATACGGAAGAGGATGTTGCTTATGTTCTCGAACATTTACCCAAAATTGTGGAACGTTTGCGGAAAATATCACCCCTGTATGACCAGTTTAATAAAACAAAGTAAGCTGAGGAAAAGAGGCGAGAAAAGATGTATTCCCAGAAGGTCATGGAGCATTTTACCAATCCTCGCAATGTCGGGGAAATACCTGACGCCGATGGTATCGGCGAGGTAGGCAATACTCAATGTGGTGATGTTATGCGCATTTATTTAGATATAGAAAATGACATTATCAAAGATATCAAGTTTAAGACATTCGGCTGCGGGGCAGCTGTGGCTACCAGCAGTATGGTAACAGAGATGGTTAAGGGTAAAACAATTGCTGAAGCTCTGGAAATTTCCAATCAGGCAGTGGCTGAGGCTTTGGGAGGACTGCCGCCGCAGAAGATGCACTGTTCCAATTTAGCGGCAGATGCTGTGCATGCGGCTATCAAGGATTATTTGGATAAAAGAAATAAGGGGTAAATATGGTACTTGCTGTAAAAGAAAAAGTAGTTGTCGGGATGAGCGGCGGGGTGGACAGCAGTATGGCTGCTGTTTTGCTGCAGGAGCAGGGCTATGATGTTATCGGTGTAACTCTGCAAGTTTGGCCGGAATGCCCGGCAGGGTTTGCTGCAGGAGGCTGCTGTTCGATTTCAGCTGTAGACGATGCCCGCAGAGTGGCCTTTCAACTGGAAATACCCCATTATGTCCTTAATTTTCGGGAATTATTTGAAAATAAAATTATAAACTATTTTTCCGAAGCCTATCTGGCCGGCCAAACGCCCAATCCCTGTTTGGCCTGTAACCGCTATTTGAAATTTCATGAATTATTACTCAAAGCCAGAGGGCTGGGAGCCAAATATATAGCTACAGGCCATTACGCCCGGGTATTAAAGGATTTCGAAACAGGAAGGTTTTTATTAAGCAAGGGTAAGGATGAGCAGAAAGATCAGACCTATGTTTTGTATATGCTGACGCAGGAACAGCTTGCGCATACCCTCTTTCCCCTGGGTGATTATAATAAAAAGGAAATCAGGGAAATGGCCAGGAAAAAGGGGCTTCTTACAGTGGCTGATAAGCCTGACAGTCAGGAGATTTGTTTTGTGCCGGATAATGATTATGCTTCATTTATAGAGAGCCGAGCCGGCCAACGCTGTCGGAAAGGTAATTTCATTGATTCCCGGGGAAATAAACTGGGAGAACATCAGGGAATTATTCATTATACGATCGGACAAAGAAAAGGCTTGGGGATTACATTCGGTAAACCAATGTTTGTGATCGGAATTGATCCCCAAAGCCGGGAAGTTGTTTTGGGAGAAGACCGGGAGGTTTATACAGATATTCTCTGGGCTGCAGATCTTAACTGGATCAACTTTGCAGAGTTAAGAGAACCTTTGCAGGTTGAAGCCAAGATCCGTTATAAAGCCCAGCCCAGTCCGGCAAAGGTCTATCCGCTGCAGACGATTCCTTCTTCGTTCAGGGGAAAGCAGAGAGCTGAAGTTAAAGTTTGTTTTGAAAATCCCCAGCGTGCTGTTACTCCCGGACAAGCAGTAGTCTTCTACCAGGGCGAACTTGTTGTGGGGGGAGGAACGATTATTTCTGATCCACGCGGAAAAATTCAATTACTGAAATAATTATAAAAATTAATATAAAATTGTCACAAAAAGAGGGAAATTAGTTGTATAATAAAAATATACGGACTGAGGAAGACAGACTATGTTTTCCCGGATAAGGCAGCAGAGCATAACACTGATTGAAAAATCTCAGATGGTTTGTGTGCAGATTTAACGGAGGGTTGCTAAAAAAATTGAGCAAGATGCAGCGGCAGACGAAGCAAAGGGTACAAGGGAGGGATATTGTCATGAACTGTCCGGTATGCGATGGACGTTCGATCGGTAAAGTTGGAGTTGAACAATTCTTTTGTTGGGATTGTTGTATAGAATTCAGCAATCAGGTCGATAAAGTGGTTATCTATAATTTAGGCGAAGATGGTTCTTTGGTTGTCTGGGATGATTCCCTGATGAATATGGAACAAACAGCCGTATGAGTTGCTCACGAGTAACAAATCGGCGAATCTGGCTATTTTTAAGAAGCGTGCTATGTGCGCTTCTTTTTACTTGGGCAGAAGCAGATCATTACTTTTAAGGAATGGGTGCTGCTCCTTTTGGGATATATATTTTCAGGGCATCGTTCTGAACAGAAAACGTGAGGTTAGAAGGTAACAGGGCCAGGCCGGTTGGTTGAAATAATATTAGAATTCGTATATACTTGAGAAAAAATTGGCTCTAAGGGCCCATCGGCTTGAATATTCAGGGGCTTGGACCTTAAAAATAAAACCTCGACGAAGAAATTGAGGAGGTAAGAATCGGGAATGTATAGTGGTAACCAATTAAGGCAAATGTTTTTGGAATTTTTCGAATCAAAAGGGCATAAGATATTACCAAGTGCCTCATTAATACCCAAGGATGACCCGACCCTTTTACTGACTGTGGCCGGTATGGTACCCTTTAAACCGTACTTTCAGCGTTTGGTGGAACCGCCATATCACCGGGTAACAACATCACAAAAATGTGTCCGGACACCGGATTTGGAGGAAGTTGGCAAGACAGCCCGCCATCACACTTTCTTTGAGATGTTGGGTAATTTTTCCTTTGGCGATTATTTTAAAGAAGGTGCCATTACCTGGGCTTGGGAGTTTATAACTGAAGTTCTGCAAATACCTCAGGAAAAACTCTGGGTCACAGTCTATCCGGAAGATATTGAAGCCCAGAAATTATGGCAGGAAAAAGCCGGGGTTAAGCCGGAACGCATCGTTCATGATCCTTCCAACTTTTGGGCTGCCGGACCGACAGGACCCTGTGGTCCCTGTTCAGAGATATATATAGATTTGGGTGAAGCGCGCGGCTGTGGCAGTCCTGATTGTGCCCTTGGCTGTGACTGTGACCGTTATCTGGAATTGTGGAATCTGGTTTTTATGCAGTTTAATCGGGATGAAGACGGTAATTTGACTCCCTTGCCCAAGCAGAATATTGATACCGGCATGGGCCTGGAGAGGATTGCTGCAGTCATGCAGGGTGTGGAGACAAACTTTGATACTGATTTGTTTACACCAATTATCAATGAAGTAGTCCGGCTTAGCGGCTGTCAATATAAAGAAAATCTCCAAAATGATTTGGCTTTAAAAGTGATAGCTGATCATTCCCGCGCGGTTTCCTTTATGCTGGCTGATGGCATAAGGCCTGATAATGAGGGCCGAGGTTATGTCTTAAGACGGATCCTGCGGCGGGCGGTGCGTTATGCCCGTCTCCTGGGAATTACCGAGCCCTTTTTGGTACCTGTTTTTCGGGTGATTCAGAAAGATTTTTCCGGTCATTATCCGGAACTGAAGGAAAACGAAAACTTTATCATTAACCATTTGCGTCTGGAAGAAAAGAATTTTCAGGCTACTTTGGAGCAGGGAACCCAGATTTTGCAGGATAAAGTACGTCAATTAGTGGAGAAGGGCAAAAGCCAATTAGCCGGAGAAGATGCTTTTTATCTTTATGAAACTTATGGTTTTCCGGTGGAACTGACTGAAGAAATATTGCAGGAACAGAACCTTTCTCTCGATATGAAGGCTTTTCAGGAAGCCGCCGAGGAACACCGGAATAAGGCCAGGGAACAATCTCCCAAGGTCAGGTCAGAAGGTGAAAGCAGTGCCCTCAGTACCAAAGGTAAGGAATTGGGAACAACCAAATTTTTGGGTTATGACCAACTGCAGGCCGAAGTCCGTATTATGGGCTTGTTTATTGATGGAATTGAGAAGGAGGATGCCGGTGAAGGAGAAAAAGTCATCTGCTTTCTTTCCGAGACACCTTTTTACGCCGAGAGCGGAGGTCAGGTTGCTGACACAGGTCTGATCAGAACCGCCCGGGCTGAAGCACAGGTCCTGGATGTTCAAAAGGGGGTTACCGGGACAATCTCTCAGAGCATACGGATAACCCAGGGTGTCTTACATAAGGGAGAAGTGGCGGAAGCAATGGTTGATGCAGCTCGAAGAACTGCTACAGCCCGTCATCACAGCGCTACTCATCTTATGCAGGCAGCTCTTCGTTCTGTTCTGGGCGACCACATCCAACAGGCCGGATCCTTGGTGACGCCGGAACGCCTGCGTTTTGATTTTACGCATTTTTCTGCTCTTTCCCCGCAAGAACTGGACGAAGTTCAGCAAGGCGTGAATAAAGCAGTTTTGGCAAATATGGCAGTAGAGACTATGGAGACTAGTCTGGAAGAGGCTAAATCTTTGGGAGCAACAGCCTTATTCGGGGAAAAATACAGCGATATTGTCCGGGTTATAAAAATAGATGATTTCAGCCAGGAATTATGCGGTGGTACGCATATCAAGGCAACCGGGGAAATCGGTTTGGTGAAGATCCTTTCTGAAGGAGGGGTTGGTGCCGGACTGCGCCGGATTGAAGCTGTTGCCGGCTTGCAGACTCTTGCTTACCTTAGCAGCCTTGATGAGCAATTCCTGAAGTTAGCGCAAATCCTGAAAGCCCAACCTCAGGAGGTTGCCAAGAGGGTTGCAGCCTTGCAGGACCAGGTAAGGGACTGTGAACGCGAGATTCAGCATTTAAGCGGGAAACTGGCCCGCTCAGAGGCCGAAAACTTGTTGGAACAGGTCCGGGAGATCGAGGGAGTTAAGATACTGGCAGCTCAGGTGCAGGTTACTGATATGGAAGCCCTGAGACAAATGGCTGATTTGTTGCGCAGCAAGCTTAAAACCGGGATTATTGTGCTGGGCGCAGTGTCTGAAGGAAAGGTTAACTGGGTCACAACAGTTACTCCTGCAGGTTTAAACGGTTTGCATGCCGGTCAGATTATTAAGGAAGTTGCCAAAATAACCGGCGGAGGCGGCGGCGGTCGGGCAGATATGGCTCAGGCAGGAGGAAAAGATCCTGCTAAAATGGGCAAGGCTCTCGACAGCGTGCCTTTGATAGTTGGAAAAATGCTATCTAAGTAAGGGGGAGATACTAATGGATATTGGTGAAACCATGATGTTTAAATCTCAAGGGGAAGATGTCCCTGCGAAAGACATTTTGTCACAGGTTTTTGTCGCTTTACAAGAAAAAGGTTATGATCCGATTAATCAATTGGTCGGGTATCTTATGTCAGGCGATCCTGTTTATATCACCAGCCATAATCAAGCCCGTGCCATAATCAGGAAAATGGAACGTTACGAATTACTTGAAGAATTAGTGCGTGCCTACCTGGAAAAGTGATTACAGGCGGGTAGAGCCCAAAACCAAGGCGTGCGCAAATGTTAAGTGCATGTCTTGGTTTTTTGTCTCTATATCAGCAGCATTAACACGGTTGGAGGTCGGATTGAGGTGCAAAAGGTAAAACTTGGTTGGTATGGCCCGGAAGTGTCCGAAATTTGCTTTGGCAGTTTGGCTATTTCTCCATTACAGGGAAAGGTATCTGCCCGGGAAGGTACTGACTTGCTGCAATATGCCTTTGAACGGGGGATAACCTGGGTGGATACTGCTGAAATATATGATAACTATGCCCGGCTTGCGCCGGCCCTGGGGCGTTTTCCGGAGGTCAGGGTGGTCAGCAAATCTTATGCGGTCAGTGGTCAGGAGATGCGCTTGAGTATAGAAAAGGCCAGGAAAGCTTTGCAGAGGGATACTTTGGATGTTTTTCTGCTGCATGAACAGGAAAGTGCCCATACCCTCAGGGGCCACGCGGGAGCCTGGCAGGAATTACAAGAGGCCAAAAGCAAGGGCTTGGTCAGCTGGATAGGCATTTCAACCCATGCTGTTGCCGGAGTAAGAGCCGGGGCTCTGCAGCCAGGTCTGGATATTATTCATCCGCTTCTCAATCACCTGGGTTTAGGCATTATTGACGGTAACCTGGCGGAAATGTTGGCAGCCCTGGCTTTCGCTGCTGAATTAGGTCTGGGAATATATGCCATGAAAGTTCTGGGAGGCGGGCATTTGGCTCTGGAGACAGAAAAAGCCCTGGCTTTTGTTCATAAAATTGAAGCCGTTCAGGCCATGGCTTTAGGAATGTCCAGCCGGGATGAAATCGATTTTAACTTGGCTGTCCTGGCAGGGCGGGAAGTTGATCAGGAACTGCGCACCAGAGTTAAACAGCAAGAAAGAAAGCTGCATGTTGCTGATTGGTGTCAGGGCTGTGGCCGTTGTTTGCCAGCTTGTCCCCAGGGAGCCCTGCATTTGGGGCAAAAAGTTGTAGTGGATCAGGAAGCCTGTCTGCTGTGCGGTTATTGCGGCAGGGCCTGTCCCCATTTTTGTCTGAAGATTATTTGAGTAAGACCGAAAATTAGAAGGAAACAGAGCAGCTGCGTGAGTAAGAGTTATTGGAAAAGAGTGATTGGTTTGCGAATCATGGGTTTGGATTTTGGTTCCCGCACAATTGGGGTAGCTGTCAGCGATCCCCTGCTTTGGACTGCTCAGGGACTCAAAACAATTAAACGTTCCCCCGCTGAACTGGCGGAACTAGCGGAAATTATCCAAAATTATGAAGTGACGGAAATTGTCTTGGGATATCCCAAAAATATGAATGGCACAATTGGGGAACGTGCTGAAGCAACCCTGAAATTTGGCAAAAAGCTGCAGCGGGAATTTCCTTTGCCAATTATCTACTGGGATGAGCGGCTGAGTACGGTTGGAGCTGAGCATTCTTTACTTGAAGCGGATTTATCCCGTAAGAAGCGGAAAAAAGTAATCGATAAAATGGCTGCGGTCTTTATTTTACAAGGATATTTGGATTCAAGAAAAATCAAGGATGAAAATTTGGAACCACTTTAATATTTTCTGTTAGTTTGACAATCATTACCTTCAGGAGTACAATAACTATATCTTTGATAAGAGGTGAATATTAATGACGGAAAATAAGTGCAAACACAGTCATAATTCCGAAGACAGTCCGGGATGCGGCCACAAGCATGATTTAGATAATGAGCAGGATTTTGAGGAGTTTGATACCGTCGTACTTACAGATGAAGACGGTCAGGATCACGAGTTTCTCCATATTGAAACTTTAGAAGTGGATGGTTCCACCTATTTCGTCCTTCTGCCCATTTCAGAGGATGAGGAGCAAGCAGGATTATCTGAAGCAGCCGAAGAAACTGAGGAAGCTATTATTTTGAAACTGGGTAAAGATGATAAAGGAAATGATATGCTTCTCGATATCGAAGATGATGAGGAATGGGAAAAAGTAGCTGATTATTGGGAAGAAATGGAATAAACAAATAAGGGATACCAGTACTCGTTGGGGAGCAAACCAGCGAGTACTATTATTTTAGGGGCAACTGCAATACATTCCGGGTCAGTCTGAAGACAAGCTGGAAGAAACCTGTTTGCTGGTATACAATGATACAGAGGTGACTGTTGCCCTGTGGGAATCAGGGCTGGAACTCGATTTGGAAAAAACCTGGCGTCTGGTTCGGGCGGCAGCTGGAACGGAAAACCAGGAGTTCCTCGAGAAGTATTGGATTGACCGAAAAACAAGGAAAATGAACCGAAGGAAGCAAGGATATAGTGCTAATTCAAATGAAAAAAGATGAATATAAGCAACTGAAAGATTTAAAGGAAAATTTGATAGTTAAACCAGAATTGCTGGCTCCAGCCGGTGATCTGGAAAAACTGGAATTTGCCCTGGCCTATGGAGCGGATGCGGTTTATGTGGGTGGGAGTGCCTATGGTTTGCGGGCCTATGCCGGTAATTTCAGTCTGAAACAGATGAGAGAAGCTGTGGATCTGGTTCATGAAAAAGAACGCAGAATCTATGTGACTGTTAATATTTTTGCTCATGAACAGGATTTTACAGAGTTGCCGGCCTATCTAAGTGACCTGGAACAGCTGGGGGTTGATGCGATTATTGTAGCCGATCCCGGGGTTATAGCAGTGGCCCGACAAGTGGTTCCCGGCATGCCTCTGCATCTGAGTACCCAGGCTAACAGTACTAACTCGTTCAGTATCAATTACTGGCACGGGCAAGGCCTGGAGAGAATTGTGCTGGCCCGGGAACTAACCTTGGCTGAGCTGCAGTTAATCAGGGCCAGAGTCAGTGGCCAGCTGGAAATGTTCATTCATGGGGCGATGTGTATGTCATACTCTGGCCGTTGTCTGCTCAGCAATTATCTGACAGGACGAGATGCCAACCGGGGTGAATGTACCCAGCCTTGCCGCTGGGGCTACAGTTTGGTGGAGGAAAAACGACCGGGACAAACGTTCCCCCTGGAAGAAGATCAGCGAGGAACTTATATCTTTAATTCCCATGATCTCTGCCTCCTGCCATATTTGCCTTTATTAAAACAGCTGCAGATTGAGAGCTGGAAAATTGAAGGCCGGATGAAAAGTGTGCATTATGTGGCCAGTACGGTTAAGGTCTACCGGCAGGCAATTGATGCTTTGTGGGATATGGGAGAGGATGTCTATCGGGCTCAACTATCTGAATGGCTGACAGAGATGGATAAAGTCAGTCATCGGGATTATTCGCCTGGATTTTTATTCGGTAAGCCCGGAGCACATGCTCATAACCTGGAATATTCCCATTATGTACGCGAGTACGACTTTGTTGGGGTCAGTCTTGCCGGAGAGAAAGAGCTGAAAACCGGCATTATAACTGAAACGGAACAAGAGGACAAGCAGGATAGGAAGTCTGGGCAATTTTCCGGGCAAACTGCTCTGCCAACGGTGCTGGTGGAACAAAGAAATAATTTTAAACGAGGAGATATTCTGGAGGTTCTGACCCCCGGGGAAAAACCCTGGACATTTAAAGCAGAGGAAATGTGGAATCTGCAGGGTGAACTGCTGGAGGTTGCTCGTCATCCTCAGGAAATTATCAGGCTGAAGCTGGCCAGGAGTTTGCCTGCCTACAGTATTTTGCGGCGTGCCCGGAATTAACAGCCGGAATAATCTTTGATTCCCAAACCAGTTTAATTTAAGAAGCGGAGGGAAAAATGTGCTTGAGACCAAGGATTTTGCTGTTGCTGATAAACTAATAAGAGCTAAAGTAGCACGCAGGGATATCAATCTGCTGGTTAAACTCGTTGAGGGCTTGGGACACCTGGGAGTTGTGACTACCCTTGACAGGATGGAGGGCGAAGTCTTGATCCAAACAACCAAAGATTGTTGGCCAGACTTGGCCGAGGCTTTGCAACAAATGCCCTTGCTTATTGAGATTTTGGACCCGGCAAATTGAGCGGTAAATTTATTCAAGGATTTATATCAAGAAAAACAACCTCAAATTTTCCTGCTCAAGAGGTAATGGCAGCGGGCGTTGCATTGACATATGCTGATTTTCCATGTTAAACTAAATAAAATTCAATATTTTGCGAGTACTTGTTGTTTCCAGAACGTTAGCAACAAGTTGAAAAAGGGAAGTCAGTGTGAAACCTGACGCGGTCCCGCCGCTGTGATAGGGAGCAGCCTCACATCATGTCACTGGATTAACCGGGAAGACGTAAGGCTGTGATGAACTTAAGCCAGAAGACCTGCTCGCTGAAGCTTATAGAAGTACCCACGACGGATGGGGAGGTCGATATATTGTGTTATTATGCAGTTTACCTTCAGCATCCCGGTGCCGAAGGTTTTTGTATTATTAGACCGTTGTCAGACAACTGAGATAGCTTTTCAGATCTCATGTATTCCACAGATTGAATATACAGGTATGGGACAAGGTGCTGTAATCCCGAGGGATTAAGTTTTTGTAAGCGATTAAAAGACGTGCCGGCAGAAAACTCAAAATGAAGCAACTTGAGTTTTCAAATACCGAAACAATTTATTCGCCTGTCCGAACCGCATCACTCATTTTGGAGGTGTTGGCTTTGGTCTGGGCTTTTTTTATGCTTGAGTAATTTCATCTGTCACTCTTTAGTTGGGTTTATAAAAATTTCTGAATACCTGAGGAATTCTGAATACTGGAAATGTTACAAACTGACAGAAAAGGAGTGTTACTATCATGAGACCTGGTAAAATAAAAAATATTTGCCTATTATTTGTTTATATAACCTGTTTGTTTATGGTTTTTCCCAATTCCGTCTTGGCCATGCATATCATGGAGGGATTTCTGCCTTTCAACTGGGCGGCCTTTTGGATGGTGGTCATGATTCCGTTTGTGATTCTTGGTCTGCGTTCCATTAAGAAAACGGTTGCTCTCCACCCCAGTTTAAAAATGCTTTTGGGGATGGCCGGGGCCTTTGCTTTTGTTCTCTCAGCAATGAAAATTCCCTCTGTGACCGGCAGTTGTTCCCATCCTACAGGTGTTGGCCTGGGAGCAATTCTCTTTGGCCCGACAGCTATGACTGTCCTGGGAATGATTGTTTTGATATTTCAGGCCATTTTACTGGCCCATGGCGGCTTAACAACACTGGGAGCCAATACTTTTTCCATGGGGATCGTCGGTCCTTTTACCTCTTATGGCGTCTATAAAGGTCTGCAAAAACTGGGTGCTCCCCGCTGGCTGTCTGTTTTTGCAGGTGCTATGCTGGGAAATCTGCTGACCTATGTCACTACTTCCGTCCAATTAGGACTGGCTTTTCCGGCGGCAGATGGCGGTATGACAGCATCAATTTTAAAATTTATGAGTATTTTTGCTGTTACCCAGGTTCCATTGGCTGTTAGTGAGGGTGTCCTGACAGTGCTTATTATTAATATTCTCAGTGTCTACAGTCAGAAAGAGCTTCAGCTTTTAGCGGCATTCACTAATGGAAAAATAACAGCTGTAAATCAGGAGGCGAAGGCATGAAATTAGTTATTAAAAACGGACTGCTGCTGGTAGTTGTTATCATTCTGGCCTTTTCTCCCCTTTTCCTGGCTCGTGAAGCCGAGTTTGCCGGGGCCGATGCCCAGGCTGAGGAGGCCATAAGTACTCTCAACAGCAATTATGAACCTTGGTTTGCCCCTTTCTGGGAACCGCCCAGCGGGGAAGTGGAATCCTTTCTCTTTGCTCTGCAGGCAGTGATAGGCAGTGGTTTTGTCTTCTATTATTTGGGATATGCCAAAGGGAAGTATAATGCGGAGAAAAGTAAAAAAGCATGATCAACATAGATTTCTACGCCTACTCCAACAAACTTAATGCCGTTCATCCTCTGGAAAAAGCCTTGTTTGCCTTTATTGCCATGCTGATATGCCTTCTTTCAGGCAGTATTTTCACTCCTCTGCTAATCTTGGTTTTGATGACGGCGGCAATAGTTCTGATGGCTGGTATTCCAGCTCGTATGTATGGCAAACTATTGCTTTTGCCTTTGACTTTTTTACTGCTCAGTGTGTTAACTATTGCTTTTTCTGCAGCAGCAAGTGCAGCCGGATTTTGGATATCCTGTTCCTTCGGTAATCTGGTGGTCGGTATGCGTTTTTCTGATCTGATCAAGGCAATTCACCTTTTCTTACGCTCTTTGGGAGGTGTATCCTGCCTTTATTTTCTGGCTCTGACAACGCCGATGACAGAAGTTATTGCCCTGCTGCACAAACTGAAAGTCCCTGTTCTCATCACAGAATTGATGATTTTGATCTATCGTTTTATCTTTGTTTTTCTGGAATCAGCTGTGACAATCAAACGGGCCCAAAGTTGCCGACTGGGTTATATTACCCTCAGAAGTTCTTTTCGTTCTCTGAGTCAGCTTGTAGCGGCTCTGTTCGGAAAAGTATTCATAAAATCCCGGGAGCTTTTCGAGACTATGTCTGCCCGCTGTTATGCTGGAGAAATCAATGTGCTGGCTAAAAAACATATTGTGAATTATATGAATTACGTCCTGATCGGGGCAGGCACCTTCCTGATAATTTCTTTGGATACAGTTTGGAGGTAAGGAGAATTGGCTCATTATATACTGGAAGCTTTTGAGGTGGACTTTTCCTATGCGAATGGCACCAAAGCTTTAGACAAGGTGAATCTTCAGGTGCAGCAAGGCGAAAAATTGGCTATTTTGGGTGCTAACGGCGCCGGCAAGTCAACCTTGTTTCTGCATTTTAACGGAATTCATCGTCCTTACTCCGGACAAATAAAATATAAGGATAGCCCGATTGCCTATAATAACAAAGCCCTGATAGATTTGCGTAAAAAAGTAGGTATTGTTTTTCAGGATCCGGACAGCCAATTATTTTCGGCCAGTGTCTGGCAGGATATCTCTTTTGGTCCCCTTAATCTCGGGCTTCCCAAAGAAGAGGTGATCCGGCGGGTTAAACAGGCTATGGCGGCAACAGAAACTGCGGACTTGGAAAACAAACCTACCCATATGCTGAGCTATGGGCAAAAAAAACGGGTTGCTATTGCCGGGATATTGGCAATGGAACCAGAAGTTATTATTCTGGACGAACCTACAGCCGGACTTGACCCCCGTCATGCCCGTGAGTTTATGAAACTGCTCAATAAACTGAATCTTGCCGGCACAACGATTATTATGTCAACTCATGATGTGGATTTAGCTTATTCCTGGACAGACCGGATAGCTGTTATGAACCAGGGGAAGGTTATTGGTTGGGGTGAGCCTGCTGAGATATTCAATCAATCTCAGTTACTGGCGCAGGCTGATCTGACTCTGCCCCTGATTTTGGAAGTTCAGGCTGATCTGGTTCAAAAAGGCTGGTTGCCCGCCGCGGCCCCTCTGCCCCGGAACTTGGAGGAGTTATTGGACAGTATTCCGGAAATGTATCCTTTAAAAGCTCACCGTTGTGTATGATATAGCCTTGATATCTTTAAGCACCTTGGAGTATAATAAATCAGAACTTCTCAAATCTAGGAGGATCTGATGTTAAGCTTGTTTCATCCAACCTTGAGAGCTGAGTCCCTGGATGATATATCGATTCAGAGACTGGTGAGGGATGGCATTCGGGGTTTAATTATTGATCTGGATAATACAATGACTCCCTGGAAGGATGTAGAAATCAGCCCCAGGGTTGCCGATTGGTTTGCAGAGCTTAAGGCAGCAGGGATACAGAGTTGTGTTGTATCCAATAGTAAGCACCGGACACGTGTTGCAATTGTAGCCGAAAAGCTGAGGATCCCTTTTATTTTTCGGGCCACAAAACCCCGGGGCAGGGCTTTTCGGGCTGGCATGAAAATTATGGGAACCGGGCATAAAGATACTGCCGTTATAGGTGATCAGCTTTTTACTGATATATTGGGCGGTAATCGGCTGGGCCTTTATACAATTTTGGTTATACCTATCAGTGATCATGAATTTGTAGGCACCAAATTTCTGCGCCGGATGGAAAAACTGTTAATTTGGCTGATTAAACATTTTGCTCCAGTTGAATCACATACTCCTAAAGCGCCTTAATTATATAATAATCAAGGTGCTTTTTTCTTAGCCCTGATTTTCAGGATGAATGCTTGTTCAGGTGCTGACTCTATGTTAAAATAACTGAAATCTGAAACAATTGGGATGGAGTTTTTTCCATTGGAACAGAGGAAGAAATGACCGTTTCCTGGCTGGAATAGAAATATTAGTAAAAGAGACTGAGGTCAGGTAATTTTGTTCGGCAGAATGACAGGAGGAGTTTACGATGAATAAGGTGAGTGCTCCAGGAAAGAATAAACAGACAGCAGCGAAACAAGAAAATCCTCTGCTTTCACCTGGATGGTCCGGGGCCAGAACACCAAGAGCCTGTATTTTAGGACTGGGTTTGATAGGCGGATCCTGGGCCGGGGCATTAACTGAGCGGGGATGGCAGGTTTCAGCAGTGGAAAAAGACCCCCTCAGTTTAAAACAAGCCCTCAACTGCGGCTGGATCGGGGAGGGTTGGACTGAAATTCCCTCAGAAATTGATGCAGATTTAGTGATTGCAGCCTTGCCTTTACATCATATGCTTGAGAAACTGGATTGTTTGATGGAACGGCTTAAGAAAGGTGGGATTGTGACTGATGTCGGAAGCATTAAAACAGAGATAAGTCTCAAAGCTTCCGGGTTCAGGCAGAGAGGGATTTACTTTGTAGGCGGGCACCCAATGTCTGGATCTGAAAAATCCGGTTTTGCGGCGGCTAATTCCCAATTGTTTAAGGGATACCCCTATGTTCTTACCCCGGAAGAAAACTGTCCGGAAGAGGTTGTTCATAAGCTTTCAGAATTGATCCTTAGTCTGGGGGCTAAGGTTATTTTAAGGCGGGCTCCGGAGCATGACCGGGAAGTCGCGATGATAAGTCATATTCCCCACATGCTGGCGGTGGCTTTAACTCTGGCGGCTCAGGACGTTTCTGAGAAGGGACTGTCGGCCTTGGAGTTGGCCGGCCGCAGTTTTCAGGAACTTACGCGCATTGCCGATAGTTCACCGCTGATGTGGCAGGAAATTTTGGTAAGCAACAGTTCAGCTATACTTGAAGGACTGAACTGCTGGCAGAAAAGAATTGAGGAATTGGAAGAATTTATTCGTAATGGGAATCGGGAAGGAATAATCCAGGCTTTTAATCAGGCGCATTCAGTCAGGGAGACCATGTTTAGTGATGGTGCCGAAGAGAATTTGAATTGCTGTTTAAAGGCTTGAGGTATATAATTTTACAGGGATTATTGTCTAGTGGAGGGTCAGGATATGAGCGGTATATTCATAAAACCAGTCTCGGAAGTTAGGGGTCAGGTTAAAGTACCGGGGGATAAATCAATTTCACACCGGGCTGCGCTTTTTGGAGGTATGGCAAAGGGTGAGACGCATATCTCCAATTTCCTTTTAGGTGAAGATTGTCTGAGTACACTTAGATGTTTAAGGAATCTGGGGGTCGAGTGGGAGCAACAAGGTACAGAGGTCTGGATCCATGGCCAGGGTATGGAAAATTGGGTTGAACCGGATGACGTCCTGGATGTAGGAAATTCGGGAACAACCATTCGTCTGATGTTGGGAGCTTTGGCAGGCAGCCCTTTTACAGCTACCCTGACCGGGGATAAGTCGATTCGTTCCCGTCCCATGAAAAGGGTCACTCAGCCTTTGATGCAGATGGGAGCTAAAATATTGGGACGGCAGGGAGGAGCGCTGGCTCCTCTGACCATAAGCGGGGGCAATCTGAAGGGGCAGGATTTTATTACTCCCGTCGCTTCGGCTCAGCTTAAGTCAGCTTTAATTCTGGCGGGACTGCGTGCCGAAGGGGAAACATCGGTAACTGAACCGTATTTATCCCGAGATCACACGGAGCGGATGTTAAAAGGGTTTGGGGTCGATCTCAGGTGTGAGGGAACTCAAGTGCGGGTGAAGGGCGGAGCATGTCTGAAAGGACAAAAAGTTGTTGTCCCTGGGGATGTTTCTTCAGCGGCATTTTTCCTGGTATTAGGCAGCCTGGTTCCCAAAGGTGAGCTTATTTTGACTGGGGTTGGTCTTAATCCCAGCCGTACAGGAATACTTGATGCTTTAAGGTTGATGGGAGCCCGAATTACCGAATCTGAGGTAAGTGAGGTTTGTGGCGAACCGCAGGCTGTTTTACAGGTAAGCCCCTCTCCCTTGCGGGGTATTGAGATTGGCGGAAGTATGATCCCGCGTTTGATCGATGAAATTCCGGTTCTGGCGGTTGCCATGTGCCTGGCCGAAGGGGAAAGTGTTATTCGCAATGCCGAGGAACTGATGGTTAAAGAAACAGACCGGATTAGTACGACTGTGGAAAATTTAAGTATTTTAGGGGCCAAAATCGAAAAACTTCCTGATGGCCTGCGTATTCAGGGTCAGCCCTCATTGCGGGGAGGCTATATTAACAGTTACGGTGATCATCGCCTGGCGATGGCTGGGGCAATTGCCGGAATGCTCTCTCAGGAAGGAGTAGGTATTAAGGGTATGGAGGCTGCTGCAGTTTCCTATCCTGATTTCCTGTATGATCTGGAAAAAATAAGGTAAGAGCCTGAAAAATTGTAAATAAAGTTTGATATGGGAGTGGTGATCTGATGGAAAGTTATTTTGCGGTAATCGGTAATCCTATTGCTCATTCTTTATCTCCGGTTATGCATCAGGCTGGATACAGAGCCCTCAACCTTAAAGCCCGCTATCTGAAATTTAAGGTGGAAGCAGAAAGACTGTCCGAGGCTATCTTCGGACTTCGTGCTTTGGGCTTTTCCGGTTGTAATGTTACAATACCGCATAAAGAAAGTGCCCTTCCTTATATGGATGAACTTACTTCTGAGGCCAAACATATAGGTGCCGTCAATACGATCAAATTTACTCCTGAAAAAATTATCGGTCATAATACCGACGGCTTGGGTTTTGTCCGTTCCATTAAGGGAAAAATGGCTGATTTCCCGGGGAAACAAGCAGTAATACTGGGGGCCGGCGGCGCTGCCCGGGCCATAGCATTTACTCTGGCGCAACTGGGCATGAATATACTTATTTTGAACATAATACCTGAAATGACTTCTAAACTGGTCGGCGATATCTGCGCTGCCGGAGGAAATGCTGTCGGGGCTGAATTCAAGCCCGGAGCCTGGCTGCAAAATGTGGATCCGCTGGTCCAGGCAACTTCGGTAGGACTGCAAGGAGAAAATTATCCTTTTGATTTAACAGGTATTTCTCTCCAAACTCTGGTGGTTGATGTGATTTTCGGCCCAAAAGTAACGCCCTTTTTGCAAAATGCCCGTTCCCTGGGCT
>DDXI01000100.1 GCA_002347475.1 Peptococcaceae bacterium UBA2264 | reverse complement strand
CCAGGAAGAAGGTGAAATAAAGTGGATGTTTCAGTAACCTATGCCAAGGCGTGTATTTTAGAACATCAGATTGAGGCTCAGATCGTGGATGATTTTTTAACGAAACAAAATATTCCGCATTATATCAAGTCGTTCTATAGTGAGGCTTACGATGGTATCTTTCAGTTGAGCAGTGGCTGGGGAGCTGTCTTTGCGCCCTTGGTATATCACCGGGAAATCCAGGAGATTGTCAGCGATCTGAGAAAAAGCTAAAGGTTAGGATTAATGTATGGCAAGATATTTTTCGCTAAACCTGCTTGGGTTAAACGCGGGCTTGAGCTGACAAGCGCTGGTAACAATAAAAAGTAACCTGGAAAATGAAAAAAGAAGATACAAAGAGAGAATATTCAAATAATTCAGAAAATACCGCTTGAACCTCAAATTTAGCTGTTTTTGAGCTTTGACAGTAACCGGTAAGTGTAGTAAATTATAAACAAGCTCCAAGGAATTCCTAAGACGGAAAACCTGCAGAGCCGGAAACGGAAACGGGACATTACAACTGATTTTAAGACTGGTGAACTAAACATTCACTATATCTGAAAGGTTTCAAAGAAAAAAGTTTAGCGCAGGGCTGACAACATGGAAGCTATGAAACACAAGAGTCTGAAAAGACTCAAGTGAAGTAAGAACGGAAATGAAGTTAAGTGGCGGTAGGCGATGAGTAAATGAATACCTGGAAGACGAAGGTTTTGAGAGAGGATTGATAATGGGAAACAGTAGTTGAAGGTAATGTTAGGGGATCTGTTGAGAAAGGTTCGTTGGAGCCCTATTTATTTTGCAATAATTGGAGCTCTGGACCGTTGACGTGAGTTGACGGTTTTCTTGATTGCAGGAATTAAAAGGGTCAATGTATAATTCTTAATTTGGCAGTTAAGGCAATTGTCCGGACAAACAGGACTCTGAGCATATCAAGAATTCTGAAACCGTAATAAATATTTGGAGATATGAATAAAAATGGAATATATAAGCGGTGTAGTTGAAAGAATCACATATGAAAATGAGGAAAATGGTTTCTGTGTGATAAAGATCAGAGCAAAAGGATTTTCTGATCTCGTTACGGTTGTCGGAAATCTTGCCGCTGTAAATGTAGGAGCAATAATCCGGGCCAAGGGTGACTGGAAGGCAGACAGCAAGTTTGGCAGGCAATTCGTAACCCGGGATTATCGGGAAACTGTACCTGCCACTGTTGCGGGAATTGAAAAATACCTGGGCAGCGGCTTGATCAAAGGGATAGGTCCTATATTTGCCAAACGTATTACCAGTCATTTCCAGGAAGATACTTTAAGAGTCCTGGAGGAAGAGGCGGATTATCTTATTCAGGTAGCAGGAATCGGCCAGAAAAGAGTTGAGATGATCAAGAAAGCCTGGCTAGAGCAGAAAGAAATCAAGAATGTTATGCTTTTCCTGCAAAGCAATAAGGTATCAACAGCCTTTGCCGTTAAGATATTCAAAACTTATGGCAATGAAAGTATAGAAATTGTCAAAAAGAATCCTTTTAGACTGGCTGACGATATTTGGGGTATTGGTTTTAAGACGGCTGATAAGATTGCTTCCCAGATGGGCTTTGCCAAGAACTCCTCTGAACGGTGCCGGGCCGGGCTGGTTTATGTTTTAAATGAATTAGCCAATGACGGGCATTGCTATGCAGCCCGGGAGGAACTGTTAAAGGAAACGGAAAAAATCCTGGAACTTGATAAGCCATTGATTGACACAACTCTGGAAAAGATGATTGAAGAAAAGGCCTTAATAAGGGACGAGGGAGAGGCTGTTTTTCTCCCGCCTTTTTATTATAGTGAAATCGGAGTGGCGGGAAGAATACTGGATATTAACCGAACCCCAAGCCTGTATCACCTGGAAGATATCCAGGCTATGATCACAGAGATAGAACAAGAAGAGGGCCTGAAATACGATACAGTGCAGCAAGAAGCAGTTAAGACCGCAGCAGTATCAAAATTTATGGTTTTGACCGGCGGCCCCGGCACGGGGAAAACAACGACGACTTTAGCCATTATCAAAGTATTCCAAAAAACCGGAGCAAGAGTGCTTCTGGCAGCCCCTACCGGCAGAGCAGCCAAAAGAATGGCTGAAACCACGGGTATGGAGGCGAAAACAATTCACCGGCTTCTGGAATTCAAGCCCCCGAATGGCTATGCCAGAAATGAGGAAAATCCTTTGGAATGCGATGTCCTGATCATCGATGAAACCTCTATGGTAGATATTGTTCTTATGTCTAATTTGCTGAAGGCAGTGACTGCTGAGACAATAGTCATCCTTATCGGCGATGTTGATCAGCTGCCCTCGGTAGGAGCGGGAAATGTCCTGCAGGATATTATTGATTCGGGAATCATTAAGGTGGTCGAACTGACCAGAATATTCCGCCAGGCTCAAGGCAGCGATATTATTATCAATGCCCATAAAATTAACAAGGGAGAATTTCCGAAACTAAAAGGCGGCAAAGACAGTGATTTTTTCTTTATCGAACAGGAAAAGCCGGAGGATGTTGTTCAGACCATTAAAGAACTTTGCAGTAAAAGGCTTCCGGCATACTATCAAATTGATCCGGTGAATGATATTCAGGTTCTCTGTCCCATGAAGAGAGGCGAAACAGGAGCCCAAAACCTGAACCTGATCCTGCAGGAGGCTCTTAATAAATCGGAAGTTTCCCTGAAATTTGGAGGGATTTTGTATAAAACCGGAGACAAGGTCATTCAGATCAAGAACAATTATGAGAAGAATGTGTTTAATGGCGATGTTGGGATAATTGTTAGAATTGATCAGGAAGAACGTACTCTGGTACTGGATTTTGATGATCATCAGATAGAATATGATGCAACCGAGCTCGATGAAGTGGCCCTTGCCTATGCTATTACCATACACAAGAGTCAAGGCAGTGAGTTTAAAATCGTTGTGGCTCCATTGACAATGCAGCATTACGCTATGCTGCAAAGAAATTTGTTATACACCTGTGTTACCAGGGCAAAAAAGATAATGGTTCTGGTAGGTTCAACAAAGGCTGTCAGTTTGGCAGTGAGAAATAACCGGACCACAAAGAGACAAACTCGCCTCAGGGAGAGGCTATGTAAATAATTGTTCAATCAGGTAAGTGACAGAGAGATAGCTGTATAGGATGATATACAGCTATCTCTCGTATTTCCGGGACAGATTCTACCTTGCTAAATATTACTTGTTTGCTTCAACAGCCTGACCTGTTCCGTTACAGGCCGTATTTCCATTGCCGTTACCGCGCATTTCCCCTTGCCCCTTGCCTTGACCTGAACCCTGCCCCAGGCCGCTGCCGGTTCCCTTGCCAAAGCCTGCTCCATAATTCTTGCCAATCTGGGCGCTGCCATTTCCCGTACAGGTTGCCTGGTTATTCTTCAGAGCGTTATAGATCTCATCGGCTTGTGCCTGGGTCAGCTTACCTTCTTGAACCCTTTGATCCAGAATCAGTTTCTTTTGTTCCAGCATCTGGGTTTTAAACTGCTCCAGTTGACCCGCATCCTTGGCAATAGTTCCGTAAGTTTTGCCGCCAGCTCTTTCCTGAACCACTTGACTTACAGTTTTACCTGTTACTGCAGCAGCAATTTCGGCTGGGGTGCTGATTCCTGCTGCAAATGCAGTTCCAGCTAATCCCAGAACACCAACCAGGGTTAACACTACGAAGATTGTCTTTTTGTTTTTCATTCTTTTCACTCTCCTTGATACTTAATGGACATCGTCCTTATCTTTAATTCTATAAAAATATGTGACAAAAGTTTGACAAAAGTCCGAACCAAATTTGACAAATCATAATGCCACAAATATTTCACAAATGCATGCTTATTTAATGGTAAAATGAAATCATTAAAGCCCGGGAGGGATAGTTTTGAATAAATACCTTCTCATCGCAGATGATAATGAGGATATTCTGGAGATATTGCAGCGGTATGTAAAGAAAGAAGGATTTTTGCCGGTCCTCGCTCATGATGGTGAAGAAACCTTGCAAAAGTTTAAGGAGTATGCCCCAATACTCCTGCTCCTGGATGTTATGATGCCCAAAATTAACGGGTTTGACGTCTGCCGGGAAATCCGCCGCAACTCCAATGTCCCGATTATCATGATCACCGCCAAAGGGGAGGATGGCGACCGCATCATGGGTCTGGATATCGGAGCTGATGACTATATCGTTAAGCCTTTCAGCCCCGGTGAAGTTATGGCCCGAATCCGAGCTATCTTGAGACGCCTGGATATTTCCGAAGAACAGAGCAAAAATGTGATTCGCTATCCCGGTCTGGAAATCAGTCTCTCAGACTATCAAGTGATGGTTGAAGGACAGCCCGTCAGTCTGACAAAAAAAGAAATTGAGATCCTTTGGCTTTTAGCTTCGAATCCGGGTAAGGTTTTCTCACGCGAAAATCTGTTAAATAGTGTGTGGGGTTATGAATACTATGGTGATGCCCGAACCGTTGATACTCACATTAAAAGACTGCGATCCAAATTAAACCTTTCCGCTCACTTGAAATGGGATATTAAAACAATATGGGGCGTAGGCTATAAATTCGAGGTGAAACATGTTTAAAAAGAAGATTGCTGTCAAGCTCATTGCCGGCTTCATAGTGATCGTTCTCATTTCCATGCTGACTTTAGGGCTCATCTTTAGGGAATTGTTCCGGCAATATGCCTTTCAAAGCCATGAACAGACTATGCTGACCCGTGCCAGAACGATTGCCGCCGCAATGGCAGACACAACCCAAAGCAACGGCCAGATGCGTGGTTTGGGATCCTGGATGCGTTTTTTGGACACCCTGGCAGAGGCTAATGTCTGGCTAACCGACAGTCAAGGCAACCTGACTCAGTTTTCCGGCTTAGGCCGAATGATGGGACAAAGCACTGGTCAAAATTATAACTCTGAGCCATTGCCGGCAGAAGCGGAGAATGTAATTCAAGAGGTTCTCAATGGCAATGAATCCATCAGCAAAAGCTTCAGCAGCATTTATAATGAAGCCACTTTAACTGTAGGGGTTCCGATTCTCAATTCACAAAATCAGGTGATCGGTACGGTGTTATTACATTCCCCTGTGACCGGAGTCACTGCGGTTTTTAATCGGGCCTTCGGAATATTTGCACTCAGCCTGAGCCTGGCTTTGCTTCTGGCAATTGTAATGGGTATTTTCTACTCACTGCAATTTACCCGTCCGTTAAAAGCAATGAACCGTACCGCCATGGCGATAACCAAAGGTGATTATTCTATCCGGACCGGAATAATGCGTCAGGATGAATTGGGGCAGCTCGGCAACTCCCTGGATATTCTGGCAGTAAAACTGGGTTCAACGATTAACCAGCTTTTTCAGGAAAAAGGCAAATTGAATGATATCATTTCGAGTATATCAGAAGGAATAATCGCCTTTGATCTGCTCCTGAAACCGATAAGTCATAATGAGGCTCTAACCGGGATTATGAACAGATCCCAACCTTATACAGATGAAGAATTAACCGCAGATCTGGAGACTTTGAATGTTCAGTCAGAAGTGATAGAAGTTATGGCTGAGAAAAAACCTGTGGTTGTTTTAAAGGATTGGTTCGGTAAAAAGCTGCGCTTTATCTTTGCTCCGATAATTGATAATCAGGGGAATGTCACCGGTAGTGTTGCTTTGGTTCAGGATATCAGTGAAAGTGAGCAGCTGGAACAATTGCGGCGTGATTTTGTCGCCAATGTCTCCCATGAATTCCGCACGCCTTTGACTGTTATTCGTGGTTCACTGGAAGCTTTACTGGACGGAACCGTTACTGATGATCAGGATGTCCGATACTATCATGAACGGATGCTTGGCGAGACGCGCAGTCTGGAACGTTTAGTGGCCGATCTGATGGAGTTATCCCGGCTTCAATCCGGGAAAATCACAATGAATAAGGAAAAAATCCATTTGCCCCTTTTAATTGCGGACACCATCGGCAGCCTGCAAACTATTGCCGATAAAAAACAAATCACAATCCAATATTCTTCTGGTTCGAAGATACCCCCCATATTCGCCGACTATGACAGAATACGGGAAATAATCGTTGTTCTCCTGGATAATGCTGTCAAATATTCACCGGCAAATACAATAATATCTGTCAGTACAGGCCTTAACACTGATCAAACAGTATCCTTAAAGATTCAGGATCACGGTTATGGCATACCTCCTGAAGATCTTCCTTATATCTGGGACCGCTTTTACAAGTCCGACAAATCCCGCAGTATAAATGGAACTGGTCTCGGCCTTGCTATCGCCAAACATCTGATTAACCTTCATAATGGAAAAGTTAATGTTCAGAGTGCACTTAATGTGGGTACAATAATTGAAATAATCCTTCCGGCTTAAGCGGTCCTTTAAGAATTTATGATTTCAGCAAGCCCAAATTAAAATATAAGCCAGCAAAATAATAAGAATATAATAACATTCACAAGCATAAAAATTACTTTGCGGCTGAAACTCTTGTAATTATGCTATTAAAAAAATAATAATTTAAAGAAACAGCTTGTGAAAGTAATTATTATAATTAAATGATAAATTAATTGAAATACCTCTTATTATAAGTTAGAATTATGATTAAATATTAAAAATTATTATATGAGAGAAAAACAAGAGGCGTTTTTTCCATAAGACAAACACAGGTTTGTGTTATTTTATGGTAATATAAGGTTAAGAGGGGGGAGGAGATTTTTATGGGTAAATGTAAGATAGGCGTTTTTGGGCTTGGGGTCATGGGAAAAAATCTCGTCTTAAATATTGCGGAACGCGGATATACTGTCTCTGTTTACAACCGTTCACCCGAGAAGACAAAGGAAGTGCTCAAGGAAGCTGGAGATAAAAATATTATCGGTTGGTATTCATTAGATGATTTTGTGCAATCGCTGGAACATCCGCGGAAAATTATTTTGATGGTGAAAGCCGGCGAGGCTGTTGATGCTGCCGTAAAACAACTGCTGCCCTATATTTCCAAAGGAGATATACTGATCGATGGGGGCAATTCCTATTTTTTGGACACGATTCGGAGAAATAAAGAGTTTGCAGCTTTGGGAGTCCATTTTGTCGGCGCAGGCATTTCGGGTGGAGAAGAAGGGGCCCGCAAAGGCCCGGCCATTATGCCGGGCGGGGACGAGGCCGCCTACAAATTGATCGAACCGATTCTGACGGATATTTCGGCAAAAGTTGATGGAGAACCATGCTGCAATTATATCGGAAAAAATGGAGCAGGGCATTTTGTCAAAATGGTGCATAACGGGATTGAGTATGCAGATATGCAGTTGATCTGTGAGGCCTACTTCCTGATGAAAAAAGTACTTCATATGTCAGTACCTGAAATGCATGAAACCTTCAAAGAGTGGAATGAAGGGGAGCTTAACAGTTATCTTATTGATATTACAGCGGATATCTTCACAAAAACAGATCCTGACTCAGGCCAATACCTGGTTGATGTAATCCTGGATATTGCGGGCCAGAAAGGTACCGGCAAATGGACAAGCCAGATCGCTCTTGACATGGGTGTGGCTACTCCGACAATTACAGAAGCCGTGTTCGAGCGCTATTTATCATCTCTCAAGGAGGAACGCGTTGCCGCCAGCAAAATACTAAAAGGGCCATTGTATACGGCAAATAAAGCCAAAAGTTTTGTCGAATCTGTCAGGAAAGCTCTTTATGCCGGCAAGATTTGTTCCTATGCCCAAGGCTTCGCTTTAATGAGTGCGGCTTCCCAAATGCAGGACTGGTCCTTAAATCTCGGCAAAATTGCCATGATCTTCCGGGGGGGCTGTATTATCAGAGCTCAATTCCTGAACCTGATAGGGGAGGCTTACGAGAAAAATCCAGGGCTTCCCAATTTACTTCTGGATGACTATTTTAAAGAAGTTCTCGGACGCTATCAGAATGAATGGAGAGATGTGTTGCTGACAGCTTTTGCCTCAGGAATACCTGTCCCTGGTTTAGCAAGCGCACTTTCCTATTATGATGGTTACAGGGCGGCTGAACTGCCGATGAACCTGCTGCAGGCCCAAAGAGATTACTTTGGGGCCCATACGTACCAGAGAGTGGACAAAGAAGGTACATTTCATACCCAATGGCAATCATAGGAGGTAACTATGAACACAACAAATGGCGAAATCAGGAACAGTGATATGTCTACAATAATGGTTATATTCGGTGGAACTGGCGATTTGACCAACAGGAAGCTGATGCCGGCATTGTATAATCTGGTTTATGATAAATTATTACCTGAGAAATTTGCAATTGTTTCTGTGGGCAGAAGAGAAAAGACAAGCGAGCAATATCGGGATGAAATGTTAGAATCTTTAAAAAGGCATTCCCGAAATAAAATAGATGAGAGCTATTGGGCCAGACTGCGTGAATTAATCTATTATGTCCAGCTGGATTTTACTGATCTGGGCGATTATGCCAGACTAAAAGATTTTCTGGCAGAATTGGATACGAAGAAGCAGATCGGCGGGAACAGGGTTTTTTATCTTGCGGTGGCCCCGGAGTATTTTGAAACAATCGTGCATGGCCTTCATGTCAGTGATCTGGCGGAAAATAAGGAAGCCTGGAGCAGGCTGGTGATTGAAAAACCCTTTGGCAAGGATTTAAAGACTGCCAGGAAACTGAACAGCAAGCTGCTTGATGTTTTCCCGGAAACAAATATTTATCGAATAGACCATTACCTGGGCAAGGAAATGATCCAGAATATTATGGTTCTGAGATTTTGTAATTCAGTTTTTGAATCTTTGTGGAGCAATAAATTTATAGACAACATCCAAATCTCCCTGACGGAAAAATTCGGGATCGGAACCAGAGGCGGATATTATGAAAATTCAGGAGCAACGCGGGACATGGTCCAGAGTCATATCATGCAAATCCTCTCTTTGGTTGCCATGGAACCGCCCGTGAACCTGAAGACTGATGCCATAAGGACGGAAAAATTGAAGGTTATCCAGGCTGTTAAGGAGTTTACTCCTGAACTTCTCAGAGATAATGTTGTCTTTGGACAATACGGAAACGGGGCTATAGATGGCCAGCTTGTTCCGGCTTACAGGGAGGAGGGGCAGGTACCGCAAAATTCCAATACTGAAACTTTCATCGCCTTAAAGCTTTACATCGATAATTTCAGGTGGGCTGGAACTCCGTTCTATATCCGGACAGGAAAACGGTTGGGAGAAACTTCTGCGGAAATAGTTGTGCAATTTAAATCTCTGCCGCAGATCCTGTACTTTAAGGACCGGCATGTGCAAGAGCCCAACCTGCTGGTTTTCAGGATACAACCCAATGTGGGGGTATTTTTTCAATTCAATACCAAGGATTTTGGGAGTTACAATGATATTGTCCCGACTAAAATGGATACCAGCCACGTCAGCCCTATCCAGGGCAATACCCCCGAAGCCTATGAACGACTTATCTATGATATCTTGCGCGGGGATTGTACCCTCTTTTCCAGGTGGGATGAAGTAGAAGCTTCCTGGATTTTTGCCGACAAAATCATTGAATACCGGGAACAGAAAAGACATCATTTCCCCAATTACATGGCAGGAACGATGGGGCCGGTGAAGGCGTTTGAACTGTTGGCGCGCGATGGCCGGGAATGGTGGAGTATTTAGGAGATGGAACTAATGAAAATATACGATATTTCCATGAAAATCTATCATGATATGCCTGTCTATAAGGGGAAAACAGCAAAAAGACCTGTACTCAAAGTGGAAAGTGATTTTAAATCAGGAACAGTCCATGAAACAAAGCTGGAACTGAATATGCACACAGGGACCCATATTGATAGTTCCCTGCACATTTTGCCGGGCGGGGAGACGATTGACAACCTGGAATTGGAGAAAGTTGTAACCCAATGCAAGGTTTTAGATCTGCAAAATGTGGACGAAAAAATTACAGAAGAGCACCTGGCAGCAAAAAGTATTGAGGCAAGAGATTTTCTCCTGCTGAAGACTAAAAATTCAACCCTGGACATCCTGGAAGGAGAATTTATCTATCTTGATAAAACAGGTGCGGCTTACCTGAAAAAGTTGGGAGTACGGGGAGTGGGCTTTGATGCGCTGGGGATTGAACGCAACCAGCCGGAACATGAGACACATAAAATACTGCTGGGAGCTGGAATCGTAATCTTAGAGGGGTTGAGGCTGAAAGATGTGGGAGAGGGCGAATACCTGCTGGTGGCAGCGCCAATAAATGTAATCGGCGCTGAAGCAGCTCCGGTAAGGGCTATCTTGATTGAACAGGCAAGTATGAATTCATGAATCAAGCCGGAACCTCTGAACCTCTGTGTTCAAGGTACTGTCTGCCGAATAAAGCAGGTAACTTGATCTGTTTGTTGGGAAGAAAGGTGGCTGTGATTATGGGCAAAGCAACACAGGATCTGAAAAAGAAAATAATGTTCTCTTCGTAATGGCTGATGACTTGACGACTTGTTAAATGAGACTGAACAGGATGAGATGTTTGAAAAATTTGAAAATCAGGAGGAAAGTGTCATCGGACATGGGGTCCATGAGGAACTGCATGCCATGATTCAAAAATGGTCAGCTGAGTCCCCCTAGAATCACATTATTAAACAAACTCAAGAACTGCTTTGGGATCGGACTTTCAAAATGCATATTTTCATTAGTTATGGGATGCTTGAAAGCCAGGATATGGGCATGTAGTCCTAAACGCTTAATGGGGCTCTTTGTCCCTCCGTATTTTATATCTCCGATAATACTATGCCCGAGGTCTTGCATATGGACACGTATTTGATTCTTGCGGCCGGTCTCCAGTTTCACTTCTAATAAAGAATAATTTTTATTCATTTCTGATACCCGGTAATGCGTAACGGCTTTTTGACCCTCATTGGGGGTACTGCTGGAGTACATCCGAAGCGCTTTATTTTCCGTTAACCAAGAGGTGATGGTTCCTTGAGTATTGGTAACCTGACCTTCAATGACGACGGCATAGCTTCGTTCCAGAACAACTTCCTTCCAGGCATTTTGAATTTTTTTCTTTACATCTTCGCTTTTGGCAAACATCATTACCCCGGAAGTATCTCTGTCTAACCGATGCACAACAAAAATCCGATTTTTAGGATCTCTTTTTTTTATATGCTCACTTAAAATACTATAAGCTGTTTGTTTCTTTTCCTGGTCGGTCGCGATCGAAAGTATCCCGGCCGCTTTTTCTATGACAATAAGATGCTCGTCTTCAAATAAAATCTTGAGTCCTGGGGGCTGCCCTTCTTGAAGGACCTTAGTCCAGTTTATGATAACTTTTTGACCGATTTCTAACGAATAGTTAAACTGGGTTGTAACTTCGCCGTCTACTGAAATCTGGCCATGTGCCAGAAGAGACTTCATATAGTTACGCCCTTTATGGGGCATCTGGGCAAGAAGGAATTTTAATAATTCATTTCTTTCAACTAATATCAGGCAAGTTTGTTTCTCTAACCCTGGTTTGGCATTAAACTTGGTATTTAACTTAACATTCGATTTAATATCAGGTTTTGTACGTGTTATTTTTTTCATCTGCTGCTCCTTACTTTTCATACCCCATTATATACCGCAGATGATGATTATCCTATCGAGTGCCAAACTCCTTGAAAATATCTTTTCATAACTGAGGCGTGGTTTATTAGTTGTGTCAGCGGACAAAACCTGATTGACATTCTGTTTAGGGTTTTAGAGTTTTGCAAAAAGCGAAAAATAAGTGTAGAGGAGTTTCTATGAAAGAGATTTATAAAGGTGATGGAAATGAATAAGCTTCAGGGATTCTACGAACTTCTGAAATTGGGTCTGCCAACTGTTGCCTGGAGAAAATTTGAGGATGAGACCGAGCTGGATGATAAGGTTTTGTGGACTGTGCGCACTGCTGTGTACCAGGGAAAGGATTTCGATCTTCCCCGCGCGGTGGGGGTCACCAGCGCAGCAGCCAAACAAAAATACCGGGAGTATAAGCGGCGCTTGGCAGCTGAGGATCTGATCATTTATTATCCCTATTTTGCAGCAGAAAAAAGCGGGGTAGTCCAAATCCGCGAAAAAGAAATGATCATCGAAGCCTGTAAACAGGATCTCTGGAATTTGGTGACCTACGGCCACAAAGATGTCACCTATTTTTTTGATAATGGCTCGGTGACCTCGCAAGGCAAGAGCGACTTTCTCTCTGCCGCGGAAATCGAAGAATTAAGCGGGATAAAATCCTTGATCCGAAACAGGTTCTGTTCTCCTTTATCCGCAGGCATGTCTGTAATGTTGGAGTGGAGTTATGCTTATCATAGCAATATCCATAAAGAACCTGTTGGCGAGAGATATCTGGTATTTTATGAATGCCGGGTGACATATTAGTAACAAAGTGAGCTCAGCCGGATTGTCCGGTTAAAGCTCACTTTGATTTTGCTGCCAGGGCTTTATCACTTATACCTTTTGAGCGCCTTGACGGCTTCAACGATCGGGATAATACTGAGAGAAATCCCCAGAGCGACAAACAAATTTTGTCCGTTCAGAGGTGTCAGATGGAATAAAGTGTTGATCCCCGGGATATAGATAACCCCTAAAGTCAGGATCAGAGACAAAACCATACCGCCCCAGAGGAAAAAATTCTGTTTGCGGAGCTTGAAAATGGATTTTGTCAGCGAGCGCATATTCAGCGAGTGGAAGATCTCACACAGGGAAAGCGTCAGGAAAGCCATAGTCATTCCAGTGAGCTGTGATTCCCTGTTGCCGATCAAGAAGGCCAAGAGGGTCAGCAGGGCGATGATGATGCCCTGATAAATGATATTGAAGCCCAAACCGTTGGCAAAAACTCCCTCATTCGCTTTCCGGGGAGGTTTCTTCATAATGTCCTCCTCGGCCTCTTCCATGCCCAGGGCGACTGCCGGGATCGTATCGGTGACCAGGTTGATCCAGAGG
>DDXI01000003.1 GCA_002347475.1 Peptococcaceae bacterium UBA2264 | reverse complement strand
TGATCCGGCAATCAAAGCTTTTTACGATCGTAAGAAGGCTCAAGGGAAGCATCACTTCACTTGCGTGGGTTACATTTGCCGCAAAATGATCAATATAATTTTTGCTGTTCTCAAAACGAACCAGCCTTACCAACCTGTTTTTCCTAAAGATTTACCTTGACTTTTTATAGCTGGTCTTAAAATTACAAAAACCGACCATGTCTGGTCGGTTACGCTACTGGCTCAGTACGGGAGTTAAGCGTCCAAATGCACCCCCGCATTCATCGCTCCCATTTTAGTAAATTTTTCTTTTATTGTATATAATATATCATGGAAAAATTAAGTTTCAATACTTTTCTGAATATTGAATTAATTTGCAATTAACTTGGCCTTTTCAGGCTCAACTTATCAATCTATATATCATCTTGTCACTGAAGTATCGCACCCCTATACAGCAGTTTTGTTTAATTTATTGATACCGGGGTTTGGCACAGAAAGTTTTTATATTGTATTTCACCAGATGTTATTTCAGTATTTGGCCTTCCTGAGTCTCCTTTATAATTTTTCGCCCAGATGTGGCAGATGGGTTTACTGAGTTTTTCAGCCCAAGCCACGATTTGAGAGGTACGCGAACTCTTCTGATCCTCATTGCCATCCCAGAGCACTATCAAGATGTCACTGTTTTCGGCTATAAAATGACCGGCTTTAAGATAGGCTGCCTTTCTCGTCGCTGAGGGAGACATTTCTATTATTTCTAAAGCCTTATGCGCCAACCAATATTTCAATTCCTGCCGCAGTTCAGCCCCATGCCTGTCCACCCTGTAATCATCAGTGAGGCCAAATTCATTTATATATTCATCCTGAGCAAAAGGCAATACAGCAATCAGCCGGGTCGCATCCCGGTTCAATAACCGTCGAACTACCAGATGATCCGCACCCTCTGCCAGGGGTGAGAAGACGGTAAGAAAATGCTGGGAAAATTGTTTTTCTATAAAATTGATCACAGCATCGACCGCTTCCTCCAACCTTTCTATCTCATCTGGAACAAGGTTTTCATGTCCAGATATACCAATTCTGAGCATTTCGCGATGGTCCTTGACAGTCAGGGCTTTGAATTCTTCTACATTTACATGCATCTCAATAATATTATCCGGTGGCAGGCTTGATAATTCAAATTTGCGCTTATCAGTCAAATTGCTCATTTTGATTAAATTCTCCAGAGAACGAGCACCATGAGTATATTTGGTCACTCTTAGAAATGCGTCCAGAACACCAGCCTCGATGGCAAATTCACCATTTGTCCAAAGCTGAGGTGCGATGATTTCCAGATACTGTCTCAATACAAACGCTCTGCGAATCATGTACAGCCTGTCTTCAACGGTATTGGGATTGCCGTTGATTCCCCGGATATTTATATAGGCTCGCAGGCGACTTGTAAAGTCAGGCTTCTTGGCCGCACGATCCTCAGCATTGTCACCAGTTTTAAACTCTTCAAAAGTGTGTCTGGTCGCTCCGGCAAAAACATAAATTCCGCCCCCCAGTGGCCGTGATACACCATGGTCAGTAAATTCCCCATCCTGCATGGGTGCCAGAAAATATCGCAGCCACCCTAAAGTTTTACCTGCACACGGAGTATCAAATTCATCCCAAAAAACAAGCGGCATTATGCCTTTTAAATTAAGATCCCGAATTTCACTAAATGCAATTTGCAGCTCATCGGGCGATTCGAATTGAGAAAGGTTATATGTCAATTGGGCCTCGTTTCTTATTCCAAGCCCTTTAGCTATTTCCTTGACCACAAATGACTTTCCCGCACCAGGCGGACCAAAAACAGCAATACACAAAGGCTTTTCGGAACCTTTTTGCTTCAGATAATCATTCATAGCATTATTTACGCTGTGAACTCCTTCTATTTCCTGTCTATCCGCACTCGACCAGGCGCCAAATATTTCAACAGGCACATTCGGCAAGGATACCAGCGGGCCTTTAACCACAATATTTCTGGCACATTCAAATATAGTGCTTTGGGGGTCAAGCAAAGAATCTTGATACTTCTTATTTATTAATAAATTATCTTCCAGAATAGTCCAATTATCCCGGCCGGTTTTAATGGTTAAAGCATCATTTGTAATAGTAAATATCCCCATATCATTTATCTGATCGCAGGGATTATTCATGGTTTTACTTTCTGCAGATTTTAATTTAAGGTAAGCATCAGCTATTTCTTGAAATGGAAATTGAAGATGCTGTAAATGATCTTCTTTTACTACCTGATAACCCTTAATATGGAGAGTGCGAGCTAATTTGACACCTGTACAGCTAGCTTCGATCCAGTTCGTTTTTTCCGGGCTTTCAGACCAGGCCGCGACGAGAGCTCCTAAAAGGCAGGTATTATACCCCATCATCTGCCCAGGGAAACGACTGGCAAAATCTCCTTCCTGACCGCTGCGATCAAAAATAATAGTGTCTGTCCTCTCCTCAACGATTATGATCCCACTTGCGCCCATAGTTACAATTACCCGTTTGTACTTGAGTTCTTTTCCTCTGGGATCGACAAAAGGACAATTGATATTGAAAACAGCATCAACTACTTCTTTCAGCATCCGTTCCCATGATAACGATATGCCGATCTTGACCGCACAAGAACGCAGGTCACTTAAAGTAGTTACTATGGTTGTCCTACTTGCTAAACCCAATTCTGATATCCTGTCAAGCAGAAGATTCTCCTTGCTTTCATTGTACTGACCTAGTTTGAAAATAATTTCACGGGGCAGTTTTTCTCTGGAATCATCTGCCAAGACTTCCGGCCATCCTTCTCTACAATCCCGAATACCGAGACCGATATCCTGAATTACCAGTAAATCAGGATATCCTTTAAGTCTGGCAGAAGAGTAGTTCCAGTTCCCAGGCTCAAACTCGTGCCATTCTTCTATACGATAAGAATTATAATTGAATCCAGGATTAGGGAATTCCCTCCAGGATTTCCACGAAGTAGTTATCCTGTAGTCTTTTGGACTATTCAGTAATTCTTCTTCAAGTATTGCACCTTCAATCACTGCAGTTTCCTGAGGGATCATACTATTCAAAAGCTGAAGCGTAAAAGCCGAACCGCCTGGATTGGAACTCAATCTAATCCAGGAATCTTCCTCCTGTTTTTTCCAGTAATAAACTCCTTCCCTGACTATGCTATCTTCGTTGTGTATTCTGAACCAGTCTACAGTGGGATCACCGCACACCTGAATGAGAGTTTTCATCTTTGAACCTCCTTTGGTTCCAGAACATTATTCAGCTGATTTAACAAAATCCCCGTATACAGATCTTGCTGGGAAAGTCACAAATGTTTGATAAAACTGGATTTAAGTTTCCAACTTTTACTTATTACTATTTTAACATATGAAATGCCTCGTTTTTTGATTCGAGGCTTTCTCTTTTTTCAGATTAAAATAGAATTCATTCTTATTTTACTACAACTCTTTGCCATTGGGATCTATAAAGAAAATCCTGTTGCGGTTGTACTTGTGATTACAGAGTTGGTATTGCTCTTACTTTTACTGATCATCAAAATCTATTTGTGGAAAAAGCAGCCCTTTAATACTTTGGGAA
>DDXI01000166.1 GCA_002347475.1 Peptococcaceae bacterium UBA2264 | reverse complement strand
GATATTTTCGGCTTCCAGACTTCTTCTTATGATTAAATCAGTACAGACTTTGAGAATCGACTCCGACTGGACAGCCAGGCCATCTCTATAGAAACGGCCAAATAATTCCATGCTGATATCATCATAGTCCCGGCCCCTCCGGTAAGCCTGGATGATAAAATCGTGAACTTTCTCTGTAATCTCCAGACAACGCTGCCTGAACTCCCCTATTTTTTCTTTATCCGCCAGCAGAGGCGTCTGGGGAAAGGCCAGCACTGAAACATCCAGAGCGGAAACTTTTCTGATGCTGTTCACATAATCAAGATAATTTGAGAGATACATGGGAAAAATATCCTTGTTTCGGAAGGGGTAGCCCAAACAGTCGGAGGGAAAAAGCACATTATCCCGGGAAAGGTATATGGAAATGCTGCAGGGACTGTGTCCCGGGGTCAAATAAAAGGAAAGTATACAGCCGCCTCCCAGATCCAGAATATCTCCTTCGTTCATTATAAGATCAACGCTGATAGTGGCGGGCGGTTGAAGGGAAGCATCGTAAGATTTAAGATATCCTGTGGCCAACAGGGTTTCAACCACTGCCCTGTCTTCGCGGAAATGGCCGGCAATTACTTTTTCTTTGGCCAGCACCCTGGCCGCTATAGGTGACGAGATAGTCCGCAGTCCGGGACAGGCCCGCTGTAAACCGGGCGCACCGCAAATATGATCGAAGTGGGCATGGGTTATGATCAGATAGTCAATTTCTGCAGGAGAAATCCCTAACTCCGCTAACTGGGCAAGTACAAGCGGCGCAGTATAGCTCAGTCCTGATTCCACCAGGGCACAACGTTCTCCTCTGACTAAATAGACTTGATAATAAGGGTCTCCCAACAAGTAAACCTTATCCGAGACTCTTGTCACAGTACTGCTCGTCATTTTGCACTCCTTCTCTCCTTATTTCTTTCCAAGGGATTTCTGGATCGAAGCTGATTATCCTTCTTAAGGATAATAGCCAACATCTATAAAGCAACAAAAAGAGAGCCGCTAATAAAATCCTTCAATAAAAACTGCCTTAGATCTTGTACAAAAACCATTTGCAGGTCATTAACTCAAACCTTAATTCAAAGCGTTTCAGCTCGCCGTTGATCTCGCTCTGACACTGGAAAACCAGCATGCGGTTACCGGCCCGCTTATCCCAGGATCGGGCAATAACCTGCTCAACCTTAAACTCCACCCCGTTATCCTTAAAGCGCAGCGGAACAGGATCTCCTTCTTTCTTAAACCAGGCCAGCATTTCCACAGGGCGCATAAGTACTCTCATCTCAGCCACACTTGGCCCAATCTCCGGTGATACACTCCGTACAGCCAGAGCGCTGAACCAGTTTATTTTGGCAGACCGGACATTTATCATGGGCAATCAGCCACTGCCCGCAGGGTTGGAGGCAGTATTCCTTCTGGCTGCAGTTTGAGCAAAGATCTTTCATTAATTACTCACCTCACAGTACATTTATTTGCTTATACCGAACATGTGTTCTTATTATAGCCTATGTCTTGTGAGGATGGCAATAACAAATTTTCTAATAAATTATTAACCCTTATGTGCGCCGTGTCGTTGTGGCCTGGTTTAATTAAAGGCGACAAGAGTAATTCACCCGAAACAAAAAGGGAAGGCGACAGAAGCGAAATTGCTTTTGTTACCTTCCCTTTCAATCCCAGGACTCCCAGACAGTTGGTTCGGAGCCTACCGTAGCCTGTTGGCCATTGCGGACAATCGGTGTCCTGTAAAGGCCGGGGTTATTGAAGAGAAGCTCTTCCCGGACAGACGCCGTAATAATACGGTCCATATTCAATCTTTTGTAATCCCGGGATTTGCTGTTAAGGAGATTATTCAAGCCAACAGCCGCTTTGACACTCTGCAATTCTCCCTTGCTTAATCCTTTCACAGCCAAATCGATAAATTGATAACGAATTTTTCTTTCTTTAAAGTAACGCTCAGCTTTTTTGGTCTCGAAGCATTTCTTGATACCGAATATCTGGATATTCATTTCTCTGTTTCTCTCCGTTGCTTTCATTCCCAATCAGGGAATATCTTTGGGAATATGCTTAATAAAATATACTACATCAGCCCAGAGGCAGCAAGACACTTTTGTCCATGATATTGGAGCGGATTTCCTGCAGCAGAGGATTTTGGCAAGCAGGGCAGTCAAGGATAGCCAAGGTTTCAGAGCTCGTTTCTCAACAAAATATGATAATAAAGACGATATTATTATATTATACACAAAATTTTCTCTGCTTCTTGAAATATTACGAATTTATGCTAAGATAGTGGATGATGCATAAGTTGTGACTCAGCTATTAATATTTATATGAGGTGAAAAGATGAGAAAAGTAAATTTTACTGAAACTGTCTTGAGAGACGGTAACCAATCATTGATCGCTACCAGAATGAAATTCGAACAGTTTGCCCCTATCCTCGAAGAAATGGATAAAGTCGGTTACAATTCGATTGAAATGTGGGGCGGAGCTACTTACGACTCCTGTATCCGGTTCCTCAATGAAGATCCCTGGGATAGACTGAGAAAGACCAAAGCAATTGTTAAGAATACCAAGCTGCAAATGCTTCTTAGAGGTCAAAACGTCCTTGGCTATAAACATTATCCTGATGAATTCGTCAGGAAATTCATCCAACATGCTGTAGGAACTGGTATTGACATTGTGCGTGTTTTCGATGCCCTGAATGACCTGAACAATATCCGGGTTGCCATGGAAGAAGTTGTGAAACGAGGCGCCCATGCTCAAGGTACAATCGTTTACACAGTCAGCCCCATCCATGATGTTAAGAATTACGAAAATCTGGCAAAGCAAATCGAAGAAATGGGTGCCAGCTCCATTTGTATCAAAGATATGGCCGGTCTGCTCATGCCTACGGTTGCCTATGAACTCATCAAGGACTTAAAATCGGTTGTAAAGATTCCGATTCAATTACATTGTCACTGTTCCAATGGCATTGCTGAAATGTCCTACTGGGAAGCAGTCAGAGCAGGCGTAGACGGTATTGACTGTGCTATTTCCAGTTTCTCCAGCGGTACTTCCCAACCGCCTACCGAGGCTTTGAATTTCGCCTTATTGGATGCCGGCTATGAAACTGGCCTCGACCCAGTCAGATTAAAGACTGTCAATGATTACTTCAAACCAATCAGAGCAGAAGCGATTGCCTCCGGACTGCTGGACACTTCTATTCTTACCCCTCAACCCGAAGGCCTCGTTTACCAAATCCCCGGCGGCATGCTGACCAACCTGATCTCCCAGCTCAAAGCACAAAACGCTATCGACAAGCTGGATGCTGTGCTTAACGAAGTTCCCAGAGTCCGCAAAGACTTGGGCTATCCTCCGCTCGTAACCCCAACCAGCCAGATCGTTGGCACCCAGGCTGTTATGAATGTTCTGGCCGGCGAACCCTACAAGATGATCATTAAAGAAGTTATCAACTACTTCATGGGCGAATACGGCAAAGTTCCCGGTCCGATCAATCCGGAAGTTGCCAAGAAAGCTCTCAGAAAGAAAGTTCCCGTCCCGGGCCGTTATGCCGATACCTTAGAGCCTGTCTTCGACGCAACCAAGGAACAGATTAAAAACATAACCGACAGTGACGAAGACGTCCTGACTTACCTCATGTTCCCGCAAGTTGCTGAAGAATTCATCAAAAACAAAAAAAAATAAGCTGATTAACAGCAACTAATTGCCAACAACAGTAAATCACCCGGATCCGAACGGCTGCAGTCGTAAGGTCCGGGTGATTTTTGATTCTGCCGAAGTATACCTGTTTTTAATATTTTAAATATGGCTGCCCGGATTTTCCGATAATTAGCGGAATTCTTTATTCCGGTCCTAAAATTTCTGAGCAAGAGATGTACTTTTCTGCCTTGGATTAGGTATAATGGAAGACAGGGTTTACTATCAGACATTGAGAAGGGAAGATTTTTTTTGACATTACATATACATTTTGTCGGCATAAAGGGTTCAGGCATGTGTGCCCTGGCGCAGGTGAGCGCAGAAATAGAAGGGGCGACTATCACCGGTTCCGATATTGAAGAACGCTTTTTTACAGATATCATCCTGGAAAAGGCCCAAATCCAGGTCCTGCCTTTTGCAGCCAGCAATGTGGAGCAAGCCGATTTGGTTGTAGCTTCACCGGCTTATAATGATTTGCACCCGGAGATCGCCCGGGCTAAGGAACTCAAGATTCCGGTCCTTTCGTATCCGCAATACCTCGGCCGCCTGATGTTCAAAAAGCGAGGCATAGCTGTTACCGGTACTCATGGCAAGACAACCACCACCGCGATGATCGGTCTGATTTTGATGGAGGCCGGACTCGATCCCACCATAGTTGTCGGCAGTAATGTACCCAGTCTGGGAGGCAACGCCCATTCCGGCCAGGGAGAATTTTTTCTGGCAGAATCCTGCGAATACCGGCGCCATTTTCTAAACTACTCCCCGGAATACCTGATTATCACTAATATTGATTTCGACCATCCGGACTATTTCCGGGACCTGCAGGATGTGATCCTGGCCTTCCAGGAAATGGCCGGAAAGGTTTCTGCTCAGGGCCATATCTTTATGTCTGCTGATGATCCCAATTGTCAGGCTATTCAAGGCCCGGCCGCCATCACGACCTTCGGGCTGTCTGCTGCTGCCGGTATCCGGGCAGCTGACATCTGCTGTAAAGATGAAGTCAGCACTATGAAAATATATGCTGACGGTAAATATGCCGGGGATTTGGTGCTCAATGTCTACGGCAAGCACAATATTATGAATGCCCTGGCCGCTATGGCCTTCTGCCGGGAAATCGGCATACCCCTGCCGCAAATTTTCAGCAGTCTCAGTCATTACACCGGCACCAAACGGCGTTTCGAACATCTTGGAGTCCGGAACGGCGCCCTGATAGTTGATGACTATGCTCACCATCCCACGGAAATTCGTACTACCCTGGAAGGAGCCCGTCTTTCTTTCCCTAACCGCCGTATCCGGGCTATTTTTCAGCCTCATACTTTCAGCCGTACAGAAAAATTTCTGCAGGACTTCTCCCGTGCTTTCCAGTCTGCCGATGAGGTTGTCGTCGCTGATATCTTCGCTTCCGCCCGGGAAAAGGATTCCCAGAAGATCTCTTCCCTGATTTTAGCGGAACTGATCCAAAAACAGGGCATCCAGGCTATTTATATTGGGACAATAGAGGCTATCAAATCCTATATGACTCAAACTCTGGCTCCTGAAGATTTGGTTCTGACCCTGGGTGCCGGAGATATCTATAAGGTGGGCCTGGACCTGGTCTGTTAGTAATCCTGCAGTCAGCAGGTCATAATTCATTAATTCAACTGCTAAAGAGTTAAAGAGCACCCCGGATAATTCCGGAGTGCTCTTCTTTATTGTTGAGCGAATTACAAAGCTGAATCCAGACGGTGGATTTCCACCAGAAGATCCTGCCAGCTGTGACAACGAATAATCTCTGTGGGTAATTCCCCCTGGTTATAGGTAGCATTTAAGAGCAGGACGGGAACACCGCTGTCCGCTATGGTTTGGGCATTAACCAGATAGTCTTCGATAAAGACATGCATCCCCCACTGATTGACCAGGTCTGCTTTGCTGTTAAACCCGGCAAAAACAA
>DDXI01000059.1 GCA_002347475.1 Peptococcaceae bacterium UBA2264 | reverse complement strand
AGAGCTTTATGCAAAGCTAATGAGTCGTTACACAATTGGCGTTACATCATCTGCCGGATTTTTGGAAGCTGATTGCATTAAAGAAAATTTACCAAATGCTCAGAGAAGGCGGAATGCTATATCTAAAGGATACAGTTTATTCTTTTGATACAGATCAATATGAACATTTTCTTGAACAATGGATATCAGGAACTAGGGTATTAGCCGGAGAAGAATTGGCTACAGATATTACAACCGCGGTTAGAGATGAATTCTCAACTTATGATTGGATAATGGAAGGGTTATTAAAAAGGGCTGGTTTTACGATTGAAAAGGTGCAGTATGCCCAAGGTTTTCTAGCTGAATACATTTGCAAGAAAAGCTAGTGGGAGTGTCGAACTTCGTATGACAGCGTATTCCCAAAACCTGAGAGAATATGCAAGTAGTAACCAGAATTCGGGAACGCTCGAGACGTTCTACGATATATCGTGCAAAGGACGCGCCATCCTTGGCGCGGAAGAAGAGCAGGATTTAATTATCACTTTGCGTTTATTAAGTATTATACAAATATTGGGCTTTTAATTAAAATAGTAAGTGGAGATAAAAACACAGTTTCGGTTGGTAGTCCGAACCTATCCATTTTAATAGATAGCAGTAACCTTCCCTCCTGGGGTCGTCCGTTCTCCAGTATTTATCTTAAAAAACAGGAGGAAATAATAATGTGTATAGGAGTTAAACTTATTGTATTTTTTGAAGAACCATTTTGGGTTGGAGTGTTTGAAAAATATGAAGATGATCATTTTTCTGTTTGCCGGGTAGTCTTTGGAGCAGAGCCAAAGGATTACGAAGTCTATAATTTTGTGCAAAAGGAATATTATAATCTGAAATTTAGTAATCCGTTACTTACAGATGTGGTTCAAGAAAAAGAAGGAAAAGCACAAGGGTCACTAGTCGTTGGCAACAACATTATTATTTTGTTACCAAAGTGACTTTACGGGGGAAAATTCAAGGCAGCGCCATCCATGGCGCTGCCTGAGTCTGGGGGCACGATACTTAGTAGAACAGCGGATTACCAAAATATGAGATAATATGAATGTAATAACCAGACTTCGCAAATTCGCAGAACGTTATACGAATCCGTACGCGAGAGGCCGCACGTCCATAACGCGGATTACGAAGAAATATTTGCAGTTATGCACAAAGGGAAGGAAGTAAGTTATGAAGATTGTAGTTATTAATGGTAGCCCTAAAGGTAAAGCCAGTAATACGTATGTAATGGTTAACGCCTTTCTGAAGGGAGCGCAAGAAGCTGGAGCGGAAACTATAAATATTTTTTTAGCCGAAAAAGAAATTAAACACTGTAAAGGTTGCCATACTTGTTGGACAAGAGGTCCCGGTCAATGTGTAATTAATGATGATATGTTAGGAATTCTCTCGCATATGGGAGGAGTAAATATTATTGTTTTTGCTACTCCTGTGTATTTTTCGAATATTTCAGGCATGTTAAAGGTTTTCATGGACAGAATGACAATGATAGGTAGCCCTCATTCTCAAAAAGACTCACAAGAAAAAAGTAACGAAATAGAGCCGATGGAAGTGCAAACTCCAAAACTGATGATGATATCAAGCTGTGGTTTTCCTGATAGGGATGAATTTCAAGTGGTCTCACTCTGGATTAAGAAAGTAGCTCAGAAGATGCACATGGAATTAATAGGGGAGATATATGCCACACAAGGGAAGTATCTGACTTCTCCGCCAGAAGAATTACAGTCAGAAATAAACAATTATCTACTTATTTTAGAAGAGGCAGGGAAAGAGATTGCCATTGGCAAGGAACTGTCAGAGGCTATTGATCAGAAATTAATGCGAGGTTTTGTTTCAGAATAAACAAAATTATTTCCTTCTATATTCCAATAATGCAGTTAGATCTCGCAAGTATTCGAGGGGCCGCCGTCCTTGGCGACCTCAGAATCTGGGGGCGTACGGCTTCGTATAACAGCGTATTACCAAAACATGAGTGAATAAGCAAATAATAACCAGACATCGGGAATTCACGGGACCTTATAAGACAGATGGCGCAAAGAGGCGCGCCGTCCTGGCGCGCGTATGAAAAAATTTATTATTTTCAGGGATACCGGAGGGGGAAGTATGATGAGCGACGACTCCGAAAGAATCGAGAAGTCAATAGTCATATTACAAAAAATTGCGAAAGGGATTAATCCTGTAACTGGAGAGCCTATTAATGATGAGAGTTTTCTTAACGACCCAAGGATAATACGCTGTTTCTTTTTTGTTACTGAAATATTGAAAAATGTTACCAATGGCTCCTATAGTAATAACAAAGTGAGGATGCCACAGCGCGATTATACCGGTTACGGCAAGCCGTGACAGCACTCCTGCCGATGAGCGAAAACCCATAACGAGCGCGACGAGAATGATGACGACAACAGAAAGGGCGTTGGCTACCAGCAAAGGTCAGTACGTGCCCCCACAGCACGGTGGAACGTGCAATGGGCATGGAGTGGAACCGCTCGAATATGCCCCGCTGCATATCGATAAACAATCGGTAAGCTGTATAGGATATACCGCTGGCAATGGTAATCAGTAGGATGCCGGGCAACAGGTAATATAACTTTTCTAATTTTTGAAAGGAGAAGTTAGTGCTATGAAAAACTTTATCAAACGACATCAGGTTTTATCATATTACATTCTGGTATTTGCCATTTCATGGGGTGGCATACTCATGCTTATTGGCGGACCCGGCAACATACCGGGCACCAAAGAACAAGCTGAGACGCTGTTTGTACCCGCACTTCTTGTTATGTTTGCCGGTCCCTTCATTTCCGGTATCCTTATGAATTTCCTCAGCGATGGTCAGGAAGGTCTTCGCAAGCTGCTATCACGGTTATTGCATTGGCGGGCTGAGGGACGCTGGTACGCGATGGCAGTTTTTACAGGTCCGCTTCTTGTGGCTGCAGTACTATTCGGACTTTCCCTTTTCAATCAGGAATTTCTTCCGGGAATCGTCACAACGAACGACAAGGTTGGTTTAATGATCTTCGGCGTTGCCTGGGGGTTAATCGGTGGAGGACTACTGGAGGAAACCGGTTGGACCGGTTTTGCGGTGCCCCGGCTGCGACAGCGACATGGTATTTTATCCACAGGACTCATCGTAGGTCTTCTTTGGGGCATATGGCATTTTATGATAGCTTTTTGGGCAAGTAACTATTTGGGTGGCGCGGATTCATGGACAATGTTTGTGGCGGGATTCCTGGCTTTTTATCTGTTGGCGCTTCCGGCTTACAGGGTACTTCTGGTATTGGTTTATGACCGAACGGGGAGCTTACCCGTCATCATGATTATGCACGCTTTTCTTTCCGCCAGCACTCTGATCTTCCAACCGTCTGCGACCGGAAAAATCGCCTTTATATGGAATTCGGTCCTGGGCATAGTTTTATGGATCATCGTTGCCGCAGTTGTTGCAACCAACCCTCGATATTTCTCCGCAAAAACCTAATTGTTAGAATATTAAGGAAAAAATTATATAAAGATTTTCGGCGACATTAATTGCTTTGAGAGTCCTGAAAAGCTTGCAGCTTTTGCCGGCATTAATCCAACTGTCAGGCAGTCCGGCCAATTCATTGATATTGCAAGTACTCTGAAAATAGGAGATCACTGACAGCCGCCTGTTTATTCTTTATATTTTTCTTCNNTTTATATTAGGAGATGGAATATTACAGGTAAGCCTGAATAACTTAATAGCGTGGAAGATTAGGCAGTCATGTATGCTGCAGCAGTGGGCGGAACCAGTCTGTCAATTGGATCTCAAGCAGTACAATATTGCGAAGGGTGTATGGAGTTAATTTGAATTTTATGAATGGATAGGCGGGACAGCCAGGCCAGTTTTGAACACGGAGAAAGATAGGT
>DDXI01000104.1 GCA_002347475.1 Peptococcaceae bacterium UBA2264 | reverse complement strand
CCTCCCATACGTTCCAGAGCCTGATTAAGCTGTGTTTCCCTGATTTGCTCAGCTTTTTGTTGTAAAGCCACAATAGTGGGAACAACATACAGGGAATTATGCCATTTCAGGAAGCGGATTATCTCTTCATCGATAATCCTGTCGGCTTGTTTGGCAGCTAACTCCCGGGCATGGAGATGTTTATCCACTACTCCCTGTAAATCATCAATATCATATAAGGTGACACCCTTCAGCCGGCGGACATCAGGATGGATATCCCGCGGCATAGCAATATCGATCAGTAATAAGGGTCTGTCTTTTCTTTCTTTCATCACCTGTTCCAGGCGGCCAGGCAGCAGGATAAAATGGGAAGAGGCAGTTGCTGAGATGACAATATCAACCTTGACTAAAAACTCATCCATTTGATCAAACCGGATAGCTTGTCCGGAAAATTCCTGAGCCAAAAGCACAGCTCGTTCGTAGGAACGATTGGAAACCAGAACAGTAGACGCTCCGGCAGCAACCAGATGTTGGGCTGTTAAGGCACTCATTTCACCTGCTCCGAGAATCAGTATACTTTTCCCGCAGAGCTCCCCAAACTTTTGTTGAGCCAATTCCACTGCTGTATAGCTGATGGAAACAGGATGCTGGTCAATCAGGGTCTCACTCCTGACCCTTTTACCAACTGTCAAAGCATTTTGAAAAAGCACGTTTAATACCTTATTTGTTACCCTGGCTTCATAGGCTTCCTCATAGGCAGTTGCAGTCTGACCGAGAATTTGCGTTTCTCCTAAAACCATAGAATCCAGGCCGGAAACTACCCTGAAGAGGTGACGGACTGCTTCATAAGAGGTATGGGTATAAAGATATTCCCGTACCTGCCGTTCCTCAATTTCTCCATGTTGAGCCAGAAATCTTCTGATAGAATTAATCCCCATTTCAACATTCGCACTTAAGGTGTAGACTTCGAGGCGATTACAGGTACTGAGAATGACTGTCCCCTGAATACCGGGAAATTTGTATAATTCCTGGAGCGCCATATTCGTCTGAGAAGATTTAAAGCCCATCTTCTCCCGGATTTCTACGGGCGCACTGCGGTGATTCAATCCAACAATGACTGGAAACACTGTTCGATTACCCCTTTCGCTTCCTCAAGGCGATCAGCCTTGATCATCTCCCAAATAACCCCATCGGTCACTTTCTCCCAGAAGGCCTGACGTTTTGCTTCAGGCAATTTACGTTTAATTTCCGGACGCCAGGTTTTCAAAAGATCCAGGTAGGCCGCCATTGGATCTCCATATATTTCTTCTAATTGCTTCCTGATCTGGCGGGCAACAAGGGGACTGGCCCCGCCGGTTGAAACAGCAATACTCAAATTACCTTGTCTGAATATAGAGGGCACAATAAAGCTGCACTTTTCCTGATTATCCGCCACATTAACAGGACGCGAGGCCGCTTGGGCGTCAGCGGCTACCCGGTCATTCACCTCCGCTTTCTCTGTACAGGCAAAGACAAGCACAACATCCCCCAGATCTGTCAGGGAATATTCCTTCATTGACCAAAAGCAGCGTTTATCGTCAATAAGCATTTCCAGCGGAGATATAAGCCCGGGAGAAACAACCCGAACCAAGGCCTGAGAGGCCAATAGTGTCTTAACCTTGCGGTAAGCAACGGCTCCCCCACCGACAACCAAAACCCACTGGTCTTTTAAATTCATGAAAAGAGGATAATAAACGACCATCAGGAGTACAACTCCTTCTTTATTAATCCTATCTTAGCAGCGCCTGACCTGAATAAAGCAAGCAAGTCCCTTCCAGGGTTATAGTTTCCTCAATTTTAGCATGTTATTCCTGTGAAGACAAAAGATACCCTTTAGTCTGTCCTGCCTCCCTGTAAAAAGCACAAAACTTACATTGACAAGAAATGACAAGCCCGGATGAAACTTTTCTGCAGGCCAGGCTGCTGCGCTTATAGGCAGAAATATTGCAAATTTTTGATCATTTAGTTCCACAATAATATTAGTGATAAATAATATTTATGATAATTACTTGAGTGATCTGCCTCAGATACGGGAAAAAGTTGTCCTTGAATAAATACAATAGGCTTTGCGACATACATTGGTCACAAAGCCTATTCAGCCGGCCCTCTCTTTTGTCCGGAATAAAATAAATATCCCTCCTAAAGATTTACTGCTTCCTTGGAAACTTCTATAGTTCCCCTTTTAACTTCCCTTGCCGTCATATGACCCGCTTGAAACTTCTCGCTTACATAATTACAGGCATCCCAGGGATTGACCCGATCCCCACATGTGAAGACGTCGAAAGCCGCATAACCCAGTTCAGGCCAGGTATGGATAGCCAAATGTGATTCAGAAATAACCACTACTCCGCTGATTCCTTGGGGACTGAACTTGTGAAATACCACCTCGCGTACTTCGGCACCTGTTTCCAGGGCCGCGTTGACCATAATAGCTTCGACTTTTTCCCGATCATTGAGAACGTCGAAACTACACCCATGAATTTCAGCCAACACATGACGTCCCAGAGAATTGCTCATCTTGCCATCTTTACCCCCTTATATAAAAAAATAGGAAGGAATCCGAGCCGGACAACATCCGGTGACCCAAATTCCAAAATAAATTTTAAACATTATCGCAGTGGTTGTCAATAAAAAAGTAAATTATATTTTTTCAGGTTATTAAATCTGTTAAATTCAACTTTTTTAAAAACATTATTTTTTCTTAATAATTTTATTGAATTTTTTGAGCAGCTTCCTGTCTGCGCTTATTATTAACCAGACAGTGCGATTGAGTTCGCAGATTCCTTCAGCATTCAAGCATTGCCCATGGCATTGATAATATCCCGTAAAACTTCGTCAATTTCCTGGTCTCCATGAATTTCGATCAACAAGCCCTGGGAACGATAGTAATAAATCAGGGGCTCCGTTTGTTCATGATACACCTTGATCCTGTTGCGGGCAATTTCCAGTGTATCATCACTGCGCTGGTACAGATTACCACCGCAGTTACCACAGACATCCTCTTTAACCGGCGGATCGAATATCAGATGATAAATTTCCCCGCAGCGGTAACAGACACGCCGGTTGGTAATTCGGGCCAAAAGAACTTCATCGTTAATCTCGATATTAATAACACCATTCAGACTGGTCTGAAGACCATGCAATATATTATCCAAGGCATAGGCCTGAGCAACATTGCGGGGAAAACCATCAAGCAAAAAGCCCTGCGCACAATCAGCTCGATGCAGCCTTTCCCGCACGATTTCAATTGTGACATTATCCGGTACCAAGCCGCCGGCGCTTTCATATTCCTTGGCTTTCAACCCCACACTTGAACCAGCTTTGAATGCTTCTCTAAACATATCTCCAGTCGAAATATGAGGAATATGAAAATATTCTGCAAAGGCTTCTGCCTGAGTGGTTTTACCTGATCCGGGAGGACCGATTATTATTGCTCTCATCAATTACTATCACACTCCTCACCATGTCACAGCTGCGAAAGCCGGCATCATAACCGGTTCATCTTAGTTTAACAAATTTTATTATCCTCAAGCAAATATTGCCTGTTTTAATGTCTACTCTGGACATGTTTATGTACTAAATTAGAGGGTAATATAAAGAAAAATAATTAAATTTACAAAAGAACCCACAGAATATACAGCAAATCATTACAGGGCTGAAGATGATTGTCCCAATATCGAATTATGCAGACAAAGGCAAAACTTGTCTGCTTGTCTATTTATTCAAAAAAGACCATACTGGTCTTTTTTAATTCTTCCAGGCTAAAGAGAATATCATATACATCTATGTCCATTTTTTCAACAAAGTCCCGGATATAATCCTCAATCTCCCTGCTTTCCTTGCTGTGAAACATAGCATACAGGTTATACGGCCAGTTCTCATAGACTGTTCTTTCATAACAATGACTTACCAGGGGGCTTCGGGCCAGCAAGTTGCCTATTTCTACCAGGCGGTTTTCGGTAACTTGAAATACTGCCATGGCATTTTCCTTATAACCGGATTTCTGGTGTTTCAGTATGGCCCCAATCCGCTTTAACCGACCCGTTTCTTTTAAATCCTTAAGTCTTTGGATTACTTCGCTTTCCGGAATACCCATAATCCTGCCCAGGGCTTCATAGGGATTTTCCTCCATAGGTATATTGCCCTGGAGTTCTTTAACCAATTTTTGATTGAGGAGATCCAAAATATCACCTGCCTTCCATATCAAAAAAAACCCGAAGTTTAAAATTTCTTAGATTAGGAAATTCCCATAGATTATCAAGACTAAATTTTTCTTGCAGATATTTCAGGAACAAGGCTTTTTCCTCTTCACTCCGGACAGAAAATGTAAACCACATATTAATAAAACCTGATCTTCTGTAATTATGAGTGACGCCTTTGAAAGTATTAATATACAGCGCTGCTTCCTGAAATATATCTTCAGGGACATGAGCTCCGATCAGGACACTGGTATAACCCATTGCCCTGGCCTCAAAAATCCCCCCCAGGCGTCTGATATATCCTTCCCTGAGTAAATTTTTGATTCTGTGCAGTACTTCCGCTCTCTCAATGCCCAGATTTTGCCCTATTAAATTATAGGGATCTTTTTCCAGAGGCAGCCCTTCCTGCAGCCTGTTGATAAGTTTCATGTCGATTATATCCATTTTTGCCTCCTGAAGCACCAGGGCTCCTCTGCCAGATAGTCTCCCTTATAATAGTATGCTCTAGCCCGGCAGCCGCCGCAGATGTCGATATATTCACAGCAGCCGCAAGCTCCGCCATAATTGTTAAAATCTCTTAGTTTTTTCAGAGTCACGCTGTTTTGCCAGATATCCGCAAAGGCGGTCTCCCGCACATTTCCCACCTCCACAGGCAAATATGGGCAAATATGCACTTCACCCTTGGGCAGTATGCAACAGTAGGCAGTACCTGCCAGGCATCCTCGTGTAAACCTGAGCAAAAGTCCCATTTCCCTGGCCATCGGCATAAACTGTGGAGCACAGGTTGGCTTCAGTTCTAGAGAAGTATCTCTCTGTCTTTCCAATATCTTTTTGATCATCGAAAAGTAGGCTTCCTCCCTCAGGGCTTCATCTGCCAGGGAAAGAGCCCTGCCTGTGGGTACCAAAAAAAAGGGATGTATGGCCTGCACACCCTTTTTTTCATAATAAATAATCATTTTATCCAATTCATTCTGATTTTTTTCCGTCAGTGTAAGGTTTATTTGGACTTTGAGCCCCTCTCCAAGGGCATTTTCAATACCGGCCTGAGTTTTAGCAAAAGCCCCTTGTTGACCTCTGAACTCATCATGATATTCGCGTTCCAGACTGTCCACACTGATAGCAATACCTTGAAGACCGGCATTTTTTAATTCTCTGGCCATTTCTCCTGTCAGTAAAGTTCCGTTAGACCCCATAGCCGGGATCAGCCCATCTTCCCTGGCTTTGGCAATCAGTTCAAAGATATCTTTTCTTAACAAGGGTTCTCCGCCGCTGAAAATCAAAAGACGGAAGCCGGCCTTTTTGATTTCTGTTATAAGTTTTTTCCCTTCTGCTGTGCTTAGTTCTCCCTGAATATCTTCCGCAGAACTTGCTTCCCTGTAGCAATGGCGACAGAACAAGTTGCATCTTTTTGTTATATTCCAGGAAATCAACATACAAAATCTCCTTCACAGCCCTATTTCTTCATCTGTCAAATAGCAGGCTGGATCTGCTGCCCAAAAATCGCCGGTACTAAGAGCTCTGGCTCTGAAATTGCCGTTACATTGCATCAGCCATTGGCAGGAAGCGCATCTTCCTCTTAAATATTTCTTTCTCTCCCGCAGTTGTTGTAAAAATGCATTTCCCTCTCCATCCCATATTTCGCCAAAGCTTTTTTCTCTGATATTACCAAGCGTAACATCTCTGGTGAACTGATCCATATAGACATTTCCTTCCCAATCAACTGAGGCGATAGCCGTTCCGGATCGATTTCCGCCATTCACAGTCAACAGTTCTAAGATTTCCCCAGCTTTGGTTCTGTCTCGTTCTTTCATGTACAGATATAAATAAATGCCGTCACAGTGGTTATCCACTGTTAATATTTCAGTATTGATATGGCGAGCACCAAAATCAATAGTTTTTTCAATGATATAATCCAGTAATTCCCTTTTCTCCGTGTGTGTCAAATCCTCATCCTTTATTTCTGAACCCCGGCCGGAGTAAACCAAATGATAAAAACAAACCCGGGGTATTTTATTTTCTTCAATCAGGTTAAATATGGCAGGGAGTTCCTGGGCAGTATTCTTGCTCAAGGTAAGCCTCAAGCCGGTTTTTTGGCCAACTGTCTGACAGTTATGAAATCCGGCCATAGTTTTAGCATAGGCACCCTGAGAACCTCTGAAGATATCATTTACTTTCTGGAGGCCATCTAAACTGATGCCTACATAACTGATTCCCGATTCTTTCATTTTTTGAGCTTTTTCCAGATCAATTAAGGTACCATTCGTTGAAATAACCATACGCAGCCCCAGTTGGGCCCCATAATCCATCAACTCAAAAATATCTTTTCTTATCAGTGGTTCACCACCGGAAAAAAGAAGAACAGGTACCTTGTAGGAGCTTAAAGAAACCATAAATGATTTTGCCTCTTCTGTCGAGAGTTCTCCCGGAGTAGTGTTATGAACTGCCTTGGCATAGCAGTGGCGACATTTCAAGTTACAGGTTCTGGTACAGTTCCAAACAACAACAGGACCGGCACCTGCCAAAGCTCCCCTCGTTTGTCCTTGGGCAAGGGAATGATAGCGGAGGCTGTCTCCATAATTTTCCTGCCCTAAAAGCAATTTTGAAAAACTGATCATAACAACCCTCCCGGCAATAAGAATTATTTTTGTCTCTGAAGAAGTGATATGGGGCAGCAGGTGCCGCCCCATCTGTATTATTTTTACTGGATATTCTATCTTTTCAAGGAAGATTGCGCAAGTATTTGCTTATTTATTTTTTAAGGCCTTGATCTCTGCCTCAACTTCCTGGGCACCTTCAGCATAGAATTTTTCTTCATCGGGAGCCAACTCTTTTAATAGCCTTAGAAACTCTCCTGCGTGAACCTTCTCTTCATCAGCAATATCCTTTAATACTTCAATAGCTAATTTATTGTCCGTTGATTCAGCTAACTGCAGATATAATTGGACAGCTTCGTATTCAGCGGCAATCATGAATCTGATTGCTCTTATTAGTTCCTGTTCGGTCAGCTTACGGCCTGCCGAAAGTCCAGAAAACGGATTGCCAAAATCGGGCATTGCATTTACCTCCTTAAAGTAAAAATGCCGACCTTAAATGGTCGGTTACGCTACCAGCTCAGTACGAAGGCAAAGCGTCCAAATGCACCTTCGCATTCATTGCTTCCTTTTAGTAATATATTCTTAATATATATTAAGAATAAATAATTTTCAATGGTTTTCTGAAAGTTGCCTAAATTCATAATATTTTGGGAGATAAAATTTCTTTCCAATCGGGTAATTCGTGTAATAGACTTTTTTACCCACCATCGCTAAAAAATAATTATATCTTGAACTTAACACTGAATGTCGAGCCTTCAGTACCGGTATCAATTTCGATATTGGCGTTGTGTCTTGAAGCAATGCTGTAACAAGTTGCTAAACCTAACCCGGTTCCGGTAACTTTGGTTGTATAGAATGGTATACCCAGTTTACTGAGATTTTCTGGTTCTATGCCCTTCCCTTCATCCCTGATTTTAAGGACAACAGCTTGTTCCTCTTCACAGGTCTCTATCGTAAGAGTTTTATTTTTCTCCATCGACTCGAAGCCGTTTTTGACAAGATTCAAGATCAGCTGGGTAATTTCCTTTTCATTAAGATCAAATTCGGGGATTGGCGAGAGATTACATTTCAGATACATGCTGTAATTTATAGAGTCAGATACCAGCAGAGGTTTCAGCCTGATGATTATATTATTCAGATTCTTTTTCTGTTGATCCCATTCTATGTGTTTATCATTAGCAAGGGATAAAAAATCAGTTATTATGGAATTGGCCCGATCTAATTCACTGATCATTAAATCGAACATTTCCTTATCACCGGCATGCTCCGGCTTGTCATGAAATAATTGCAAGAAACCTCTGACTGTTGTCATGGGGTTCCTCACTTCATGTGCGATACCTGCCGCCACCTGACTAATTAATTTGAGACGTTCCAGTCTGGCCATTTCTTTTTCCGTTTTTTTGCGGGCAGAGATATCGTGATAAAAACATATTATGCCGTTTTCTGCAGGATAGATGCTCATATCTACCCATTTATTACCCAGGGCCTCAGACAGTACTTCAAAATTAAGCGAGCACCTTTCTTTCATGGCCTTTTCGTAATTTCTTACAGCCAAGGGTTGAAGTTTAAAAACCTCATTGATCCTTTTTCCCAGAAGATCTTTAACCCGCATTCCCTCTTTCCCCAGGCTGGCTTCAGCAGGTTTGTTGATATAAGTAAAACGCCAGTCATAATCCAGGGAAAAGAAGCAATCTGTCATACTTTCCAGCAAATTAATTACTTCTCTTTGTGATTTTATTAGTTTCTCAGACGTTAGTTTTTGTTCTGTAATATCCTGGTAATATATTACCAGGCCATATCGCGTAGGATAAGCGGATATTTCCAGCCAGATATCCTTGTGCTGAAAACTATTGAATTCAAAAATAACCGGCATCTGCTCTTTTACAGCCCGATAGCAGCAGGTTTCAAGAAGAGTTCCTCTGGAGCCAGGAATCGCCTCCCAGATATTGCAGCCTAACAACTCTGTGTGAGATAGGGGTAAGAGTGTCATGGATTTATCATTAATATATGTGATGCGCCACTTGTGATCCAAGGCCAAAACCGAGATACAATCCAGGATATTAAATATCTGGGTATTTGATTTCTGATTTTCCTGCTGCTGACTCGCCATGAAGGTAACTTCATTTTCTGATTCCTGTAAGACTTTTTCGAACCATTCCTGGCAGCTCAGACTGAGAGCTCGGCATACGGAATCCAGTCTGACTCTATCTTTTTCGTCTGACGGGAGAGCAAAGCGCATGAATATCACCTCCCTTTTAAAATTCTGGAGGGAAAAAGAATTTCCTGCTCAAATTCAACCGGATTTGATATTTTGGAAGTAATAATATGCTTTTCTTGTTACATCTCTCGATCTTAAACAGAGATTGTTAAAATCTCTTTGCTTTGCTAAAATTCTGTATTACAGCCTAAAGACACTGTGGTATAGTTAATGTGATTCAAAAAAAGATCCCTCAGACTGAAACAGCAGATTGGACAGGAGGCCTGATATGAGCAGGCAAACTATTTTAGTTGTTGATGATGAAGAGCTTATTCGGGAATTGCTTCGCTTCAATTTGGAAAAGGAAGGCTATCGGGTTATTTCCGCTAAAGATGGAGTCCAGACACTGGATTTGCTGACAAGGGAACAACCTGATTTAATAATCCTGGATTTAATGCTTCCCGGAATAGATGGACTGGAGGTTTGCCGACGAATCCGCTCTAATCCGCGCTACCAGGAGATACCTTTAATTATGTTAACAGCCAAAGGAGAAGAGATTGACAAGGTTTTGGGGCTGGAAGTGGGTGCTGATGATTACATTACCAAGCCTTTCAGTAACAGGGAATTATTGGCCCGCATTAAGGCCAGATTACGGCGGGTGCATATTACAGAAGAAAGTCGGGAAATATCATATGGCGATATTCGTCTTGATCCCAATAGTCTTCTGACATATATCCGAGGCAAGGAAATATTATTGACACCAAAAGAGTTTGAGCTTCTGCGCATACTGCTTCAACACCCAGGCCGGGTTTTTTCCCGGGATGAATTATTGGATCAAATTTGGGGATATGAATATTTCGGTGATACCCGCACGGTAGATGTCCATGTTCATCACTTACGGCAGAAAATCGAACGTGATCCCTCCAAACCTGATTATATAGATACAATCAGGGGACTGGGCTATCGTTATAATGGTAAGAAATATGAAAATTAAATGGCGCTTCACAGGCTTGTTTCTTGTAATGAATATTCTAAGCCTGTTCTTATTTTGGTTGGGAATCAGTATTTCCACCGGCTTTAATGTACTCGTTGTGGAAGTAGGGAATGTCATTCTCGCTTTACTGCCGGCAAGTATCGTATATTTCTATTTCAGTAATTATTCCCGCAGAATGGCCCAACTTATCCGGATTACCGGACAAATTTCCACAGGAAATTTCGGTAAAATCCATCATTCTGACTCCACGGATGAACTGGGCCAGATATTTGTAATTCTGAACGACTTATCCCGGCAGGTAGAAATTGCTCTAAAAAAAGGTTATCAGGAAGCCAATAAAATGGATGCCATTCTCACCAGTATGCAGGAAGGGGTTATTATCCTTGACCAGGTTGGCCGGATAGTCATTGTCAATCCAGCAGCCGAAAACTTCTTTAATTGCCACCAAGAGGAAGTTAAATTGAAGTATCTCACTGCCCTCAGCGGCCTTCAGGAGCTCGATAAACTGGTTGCCAAAGGTTTAGCCGGAGAGTATCCTGAAAGCCTGGAAGTCACTGTCCAGCAACTTTCCTTATGGGTACAGGTTAGTCCGATCCTGGATAAATATGGGCGTTCCATCGGAGCAGTAATTGTCTGTTATGATACCTCGGAACTGAGACGTCTGGAACAAATCCGGACTGAGTTTGTAGCCAATGTCTCCCATGAGCTGCGCACTCCGCTGACTTCGATTAAAGGATTTGTAGAAACTCTTTTGGATGGAGCTGCTGAGAATCCTGTATTCCGGGAACGTTTTCTAAAAATCGTGCAGGCTGAAACCCTGCGTTTACAGCGTTTGATAGAAGATCTTCTGACTCTGTCCCGAATTGAAAACCGTAATAAACGTCTGGAATCAGCCCCGGGGTCATGTCTGCTGCTGAATGCATACAAAAAGATACAACCGATTATTGAAAACTATGCAGAAGCCAAAGATATTGATCTGAAAATCGATTTGCCACCCGATCTGCCGCTGGTTGCCGTGGGAGAAGACTTATTGAGCCAGGTTTTATTAAATCTCCTGGAAAATGCCGTAAAATATACGACCCAGGGTTATGTTCGCTTAAGTGCCCGACTGGAGCAAGAAAATATTCACATCGAATTCAGGGATACCGGAAGCGGTATTCCTGCGGAGAGTCTGCCCCGGATCTTCGACCGTTTTTACCGGGTAGACAAAGCCCGCTCCCGGGAACAAGGCGGGACAGGATTGGGACTAAGTATTGTCAAACATATCATTGAAGGAGCCGGCGGGACAATAGAAGTCAGTTCACAATTAGAAGTGGGAACGGTTTTTACCTGTGTTCTGCCAGCTATAAAACAAGGGGTCTTACAAGCATGAATGCCGGTAAGACCCCTTAACTGTTAAATGATTTGTATTTTTTTCCCCTTGGGATTTCCTTTGAATTTATCCAATTCATGTTCCCAGGCAGCAACCCCGATATTTTCATCGTAATACATCTGATTCTCCTTTAAATGGGCCAGAACAATTTTTGCCGTGATCAGCGGATCATCATTGGTAACATTCGTATGGCTATCAGTCAGGCCGTGTTCCAATTCCACCTCTAATCCTGCCAAAAACTCCCCGGGTGTAAAGACAACTTCAGCAAAATTAACCCCCAGCTGGCCGGCCAATTCCTTGGCCTCAAGCAAAGTGAACTTTTTCATAAAATTCGCCCCTTTCAGCTTAATTTCATAGTTATTCATTTTCAAAATATTGTTTTATTTCTGAATAGAGGTCATGTCTTTACTTTCATTTCCTTCAACATATCTATGATTGCCAGAATTACTCCAACTCCTATTAAACCATAACCCAAAAACCTGTTGCTGTCGAAAAAGATACCTGCCAGGACAAAGCCAAAAGCAAGGCCGGCTAAAGGAGAAAGTCTCTTCACTTCTCTTTTCTTAAAAAGGAAATACCTGATCAGGAATATTATGGCCAGGACAATAATAGCTATTAAGATGTAGATTTATGCCGGATTCATAGCATCACCTCTCTTAAAATGTTGTTTCTTTTAAAATCATCCTTATATAATATTAACTAACTATATCATAATCGGGCAGTCTCTTTCCAGGTTTTTC
>DDXI01000023.1 GCA_002347475.1 Peptococcaceae bacterium UBA2264 | reverse complement strand
GTTAAGTGCAGTTTTTGCGGTGATATTTTTACTAAGCTCCTTAGGCGTCTCTCTGCTTTGATTATCTATTAACCGGGAGGAGACCTTAAGGACTTTTCACACTTTCAGACTTCCTTTTGGTACCAGTGCTATCAATGTCACTAGCGCCATAGCGGCCCGGAGACTATCAAATTAGTAATCGTTGTCCCAACTGTTATGGCGGCTTATCTCAAAAATTATTTTGAGCTCTGACAGTGGCTGAGCTGAACATCTTGTTCAAACTGTAGCATCAGGTGTAACGGGCGCCCTGAGCGCTTTTGCCCGAAGGCTTGGTGTAAACCAAGTTCTCTTTAATTTCATAAGTTTATAATGGGGTTGTTGTTAATCCTTGAGAAATTGATTTTGGGAAAAAGTAAATTAAATTGAGGAGGGTATCTCTGAATGGATTTAACCGCAATGCCATATTGGGCTGTGGGAGTGGGAATTCTCGGTCTTTTATTTGCGTTCTATTTCGCTAGAAGTGTTTTGAGTCAAAATCCCGGCAATGAGCGCATGCAAGAAATTTCCAGGGCGATTCAGGAAGGTGCCATGGCTTTTCTCAATCGTGAATATAGCGCTTTAATTCCGATTGTACTTATTATTTTTATAGTTTTATGGTGGAGTAAGGCTTGGCCAACAGCAGTTTCCTTCCTGGTGGGATCGTTTTTTTCAGCGGTAGCCGGCTACATTGGCATGTTTGTTACGACAAGGGCTAATTCCCGTACTACACAGGCGGCCCGAACCAGTCTGAATAAAGCTTTGGGTGTAGCATTTCATGGCGGGGCTGTCATGGGTTTATCGGTTGCCAGTCTGGGACTGCTGGGTGTCACCATCCTCTACCTGATATTCAAAAATATCGATGTTATAACTTCTTTTGCTTTTGGAGCAAGTGTTGTTGCTCTTTTTGCTCGTGTTGGCGGCGGGATCTATACGAAAGCAGCAGATGTTGGGGCAGATCTGGTTGGTAAGGTTGAAGCAGGAATTCCGGAAGATGATCCCCGTAACCCGGCAACAATTGCCGATAATGTCGGGGATAATGTTGGAGATACTGCCGGGATGGGTGCTGACTTGTTCGAGTCTTACGCTGCTTCGGCAATTGCCGCTATGCTGGTGGGCTTCACTGCCTATCAAAGTGTAAATCAGGGGTTGCCGGGTGTTGTTATGCCTTTGTTACTGGGGGCTGCGGGATTACTTGCTGCTATTATTGCCTGTTTTTTTGTGCGCACCGGGAAAGATGCCAATCCTCAGCAGGCTTTGAATTTGGGGCTTTGGGGAACAAATATTTTAACGGCTATTGCTGCTTACGGAATTGTTCATTGGGTATTGCCGGCTTCCATAACAGTCAGGGGAATAACCAATGAAGTGATAGTACTTACTCCCAATAGAGTGTTTGTAGCTATTTTAGCAGGCCTGTCTGTCAATGTTTTAATTGGCTTAATTACGGAATATTACACCTCTCATAGCTATGCACCGACTCGTGCTATTGCCAAGGCTTCCCATACCGGAGCCGCAACCAATATTATTACCGGTTTGTCTGTAGGGCTGAAGAGCACTGCCCTGCCGGTCATAGTTATCTGTCTGGCTGTTTACATATCCTTTTCGATGGCGGGAATCTTTGGTATTGCCATCGCTGCTATGGGAATGTTGTCTACGGCCGGGATGATTGTAGCCATTGATTCCTTTGGGCCTGTTGCCGACAATGCCGGCGGAATCGCTGAAATGGCCCGACTGGAACCCAATGTCCGCAAGACAACTGACAAGCTTGATTCAGTAGGCAATACCACTGCCGCAGTAGCCAAGGGCTTTGCTATTGGTTCTGCTGCATTGACGGCTTTGGCCTTGTTCAATGCCTATGCTGAGCTGGCTCAATTGGATACAATCAATATTCTGATTTCGCGCACAATTATTGGCTTATTCCTGGGGGCGGCCGTTCCCTTTCTTTTCTCAGCTTTCTGTCTGGAGGCTGTCGGAAATGCTGCCGCTGAGATGATCAAGGAGGTAAGACGCCAGTTTCACGAGATTCCCGGGATCATGGAAGGCACAGGCAAACCGGATTATCGCAAATGTGTGGATATTTCGACCGGAGCAGCTTTGCGCCAAATGATCGTTCCCGGTTTGCTTGCTGTTTTAATGCCGCTGATCGTTGGTTTTGGTTTAGGTAAACATGCCATGGGGGGCTACCTGGTCGGTGGTACGATTTCCGGATTACTACTGGCTATCTTTATGGCTAATTCCGGTGGGGCCTGGGATAATGCCAAGAAATTTATTGAAGCCGATGAACGTGACGGTAAAGGCTCAACAGCCCACGAAGCCTCAGTCATCGGCGATACGGTTGGGGATCCTTTCAAAGATACTGCCGGGCCTTCGCTCAATGCCTTGATTAAGGTTATGGGTACGATATCTTTGCTTATTGCTCCTTTGATCAGGTAGAAGATCTGATTAACAGTTAAATAATCAGAAAATGCAAGATGAAGAAGATTGAAAAATGCTGGATATCAAGTTGATTTTTGTTCGACGTACGTTTATTTTTATAAGATAATATAGACACAGACGCAGATATGCAAAGATGCAGATGAAGATGCAGACAGGCACAGATATAGACATAGATATAGGCATGGATACAGATACAGATACGGACATGGATAAAGATATAGATACAGGCTGAAAGTATTTGCCTGAGACGGAAATAAACAGGTAGTATGAATTAGCTGAAACTCAGAGGGAAGGGTGCTTTGAAAGTTAAGCACCCTTCCTGCGTACTGCTCTTAGCTGCGAACATAAACGACTGAGCAGCTTTCTACGCTCTTCCCGCACCTTTGCCGCACTCTTCCGGGCAGGTGGCGGGAAAAATTATCTTGTGTTAAACTTAAACAAGACATAAAGCAAAATTAAAAATCAAGAGCATGGAAGGGGGGGTGAAAATGGCATCTGAAGGAATTAAAGTTATAGCAGAAAACAGGAAAGCTTATCATGATTATTTTATCGAGGAACGGGTTGAGGCCGGTATTATCCTGACCGGAACAGAAATAAAATCTGTTCGCCACGGCCGGGTAAATCTCAAGGACAGTTACGCCCGCCTGGAAAATGGTGAATTATGGCT
>DDXI01000004.1 GCA_002347475.1 Peptococcaceae bacterium UBA2264 | reverse complement strand
ATGAAATACCCGGCATAAGTGGTTAAATGGGGTGACAATATGAGAGGAAATAAATGGCAATATAGGGTGTTGCTGTGGAGTTTGGCCATAGTCGCTGTTTTAGGCGGCCTGGGCTTTTGGTTCAGCCATGACATTATAATCAGCAGGCAACTCACTATCGCTTATGCCCAATCCGGGATCATAAAACATGAAGTCAGGGTTAAGGCAACTTTTGTTAACCAGGAATTTCTGATTTATTCCGCAACAGGCGGCAAGGTGCAATTTTTGGGGGCCGACGGGCAGCGTTTTCGCCGGGGGGAGATTGTCGCCAATATTCAATCTGATAATCCCATTGCTCTGACTGCCCCGATTGGCGGTCTGCTCTTCCGGCAAGTAGATGGTTATGAAACCTTGCTGACTGCTGAGAGTTTACGCAGCTCCGATTTGGCTGAACTGCTGGCTGTCAAAGGAACAGCTCAGGAAACAGATTCTGTTCAAGCCGGGGGAGCAGCCGGCAAGATTGTCAATAATCTTGTTCCGACTGAAGCTTTTGTGGAAATGACCTCTCTGGATGAGATGGCAGTTGACAAGAAAATCAGTTTGGCTGTAGCCGATCAGGTTCAGCAAGCCATAGTTGTTCTTCTCTCGGAAAGCCCTTTGGGGGTTGTTGTTCAGTTCAGTCAGTTTGTGGACAGTTCTGTGGAAAAGCGGCATCAGGAGATCATCTGGAATTACCGGCCGCCGGTGAGCGGTATAATTATTCCCCAAAGCTCATTGTGGCTGCAAGGTGAAGAACGGGGAGTATATGTAATTACAGAAGGTGTCGTACGCTATCACAAAGTTAATATTCTGGATGAAAATGAGACTCAGGTTTGTGTGGAAGGTTTACCAAGCGGTATTCCTGTTATCACCAATCCCAGAAAAGGAATCGAAGGCCTGGCTGTTGCAAAAAAACAGTAACCTACCCTGAAAGAGGCAGGAAATATGGCCGGGTTTGTAGAAGTGTTGCTGAAATAGGGGAGAGTATTCATGGAAATAGCCCGCAGACTTACAGAAATTAAGCAGAGGATATGCCAGGCTGCCAGAACTGCCGGGCGGGAGCCGGGGGAAATAAAGTTACTTGCTGTTTCCAAGACTGTTCAGCCTGGGATTCTGGAGGAAGCCTACGAGGCTGGGCAGAGAGATTTTGCCGAAAACAGGGTACAGGAATGGCTGACTAAAGCAGCTGCCTTGCCGGCGGATTGTCGCTGGCATATAATCGGCAGGCTGCAAACCAATAAGGTCAAATACCTGGATCAGAGGGTAACTTTAATCCATTCACTTGATCGTTTGGAGCTCCTGCAGAAATTGCAGGAACATGGTGTCAGACGAGATCAGATCTGGTCAGCTCTTCTTCAGATTAATATTGCCCGCGATAGGGCAAAAACAGGTTTACTGCGGGAAGAAACAGCGGATTTTCTGAAGGAGACTGTGGCCTATCCCCATGTCCGGATACAGGGCTTGATGACCATCGGTTCCTTTGAAGCCGACAGGCAGGAAACAAGAGAGTTTTTTCGGGAACTGCGCAGCCTGCGGGACGATTTGGTGAAGGAATTTTCTGGAAGAATTACTTTACCTGAACTATCGATGGGGATGAGCCGGGATTTTGAAATCGCCATTGAAGAAGGTGCCACTATGGTGCGTGTGGGACGGGAAATATTTGGTGAGCGTTAAGTTGATTGATCACTATTTTTTTGTCTGGGCTGGTTTATCATAGGGTAAGATCTTTAAGAATAAATTCGAGGAGGAAAAGACATGCCGAAATTCATGGACAAGGTTATCGAAATCATGGGATTTGGGGATGAAGAGCCGGATATGGAAAGGGAAATAGAAATGGAAAGGGAAGAGGAAAAAGAGGTTGTTTCACGTGACGAAATGCGTTTAAACAGAAGGAACAGCGCTCAGGTTGTTAGCATTCATTCTCAAAAACAAATGCGGGTTGTGGTATTTGAACCTAAATCTTTTGAAGACTCCCAAAATATTGCTGATCAGCTCAAGAATAGACGTCCGGTTATTGTTAATCTGGAAAACGCCGAAAAAGTGTTGGCCAAGCGTATAGTTGACTTTATCAGTGGCACAACCTACGCACTCAATGGCAATATGCAAAAAGTCGGAAATGGCATTTTCCTCTTTGTTCCAAATAATGTTGATATTTCCGGAGAGATACGTTCTGCGGTAAGTGAAAGAACCATTATCTGGCCGAATTCCAATTAAGGAGGGAGTTCCATTTTAGTTTTCATACGAGATCTGGGCGACATACTGATAACTCTCCTGACATATGCTATAGTAATTCGAGCATTGCTGTCGTTTTTTCCTCATTCTCCGCGTCAGCCTCTGATCAATATTCTCTATAGGGTGACAGAACCGCTATTGCAGCCGTTCCGGCGTATTCGCTTCAGTGGAGCTGCCGCTACTATAGATTTTTCGCCCTTAATTGCTTTGCTGGTTCTGCAGTTCCTGGTCAGGCCTCTGTTTTTTGGTTTGATGAATCTGTTGATAAAGATTTGATTTGGTATGAAATCTTACTGCGGGCGGGAAGCCCTGGGCTATTGGCAGGATCAGGAAATGTCACAGCTGGCTGCGCGTATTATGGACAAGTGTGATTTGGCAATACGTACTGATAGCGCACAGGTTACCCCTTTTGTTCCCAAGGCAATGAAGGTATGGCTGGAAGACTTTCTGACCAGGCGCAATTTCTCTTTTTTAAGCGAAGGCGGGTTTCCCGGGGCGGAAAGAGTTCGTCTGGTACTTGCAGCTTCCGGAGCTGAGCTCAGAGCTGAGGATGCCGAAGTGGTACTGGTTTGGGCCAGGCCGGATAAACAGGCTGCAAATCCGGAACATCGCCAGGTGCTTGGTTCATTAATTGGTTTGGGATTAAGACGGGAAGTTATTGGAGATATCTGGCCGGGGCAAAAGGGAGTCTATGCGGCTGCAACCAAAGAAATAGCTCCATTCCTGATTAATAATTGGCGAAAAATAGGTAAGACAAGTATTGTTGTCAGCTATCCTGAGGGAGAATTGGCTGTAGAGCCGGATCAGGGTGAAGAACTTCGTATTACCGTTGTTTCTTCGCGTCTTGATGCCGTGCTTGCCGAGGGTTTTGGTGTTTCCCGGACTCTGGCTCAGGACTGGATCACTCAGAAAAAGGTTAAACGCAATGATCTTATAGTAATGAAGAACGAGATAACAGTTCGTATCGGTGATATGATTTCGTGCCGTGGACAGGGGCGATTATACTGCAAAGAGACTATGGCCACACGCAAAGGGCGTACCGCATGGAAAGTCTTAATGTTCAGGTCTAAACGGCATAGAAGGGATGATTGATTATTAATGCAAATGACGCCGATAGAAATACGCAACAAAGAGTTTCTTAAAGCATTGAGGGGTTATCAATGTGCGGAAGTTGATAAATTTTTGGAAACCATCAGTAAGGAATTTGAGATTTGTTACAAGGAAAACATCGAACAGAAGGAAAAAATCGAAAAATTGGAGGCTGAATTAGCCCATTATCATAAATTAGAGTCAACTTTGCATCAAACCATGGTTTTGGCTCAACAAACTGCGGAAGAAGTCAAGCTTACTGCTCATCATGAAGCCGGACTGGTCCTGCGGGAGGCTGAACAGGAGAAAATTCTCAAGCTAAGTGAAGCTCAGCTCAAGTATGAAGAAATTCAAACTGAAATACAGAATTTGAACCAGAAACGGGAATTGATCAAAACACAGCTGAAATCATTTCTTACAGCCCAGCTCGATTTGGCTGGGGCGGTTGACACATTCGGTGATATTTCCTGAAACTTGTGATTATTACCAGGCAGAAGTATAATTATTATGATGTTAAAAAGCGTTGAAAAGGCCCTTCTTTGTCCAAGAGACTCCGAACAGCGAGCGGGGATGGTGGAAGCCCGCGGAGTTAAGCAAAGATTATCCCCTTTGAGTGAAGAACTGAACTCTAGTAAGTTGTTTCCGGTTAGTCTCCGTTAGCAGACTTCCAAGTGGCTGATACAGCAACAAGGGTGGTACCGCGAGCAATCTCGTCCCTTTTTCGGGGACGGGTTTTTTTTATAATTTTGGCATACCGGCAATTTCAGTATTCCAGAGTTTAAAATTCAAAACCAGTCAGAAAATCAGAAATCGGAAATTGAGTATCGGTCTTCGTAATGCGAGCATCGAACCTCGAATATTAACCTAGGAGGTAACAAAATGGACTATCGTGATACCCTGAATTTACCGCAAACCAGTTTTCCCATGCGCGGGAATCTCCCTAAACTGGAACCGGAGATATTAAAATCCTGGGAGGAAGCCAATCTCTATGAGCAAGTGCAAAGAGCCCGTATCGGCTGTCCGCGCTTCGTGTTGCATGATGGACCGCCTTATGCCAACGGAGATATTCATCTTGGTCATGCTCTTAATAAGATTCTTAAGGATATTATCGTCAAATATAAGACTATGGCCGGTTTTGATGCTCCCTATATCCCGGGCTGGGATACCCATGGTCTGCCCATCGAACAACAGGTGATCAAGAAGCTTGGTCTGAACAGGCATGCTGTTTCTACCCTGGAGTTTCGGGCCAAATGCCGGGAATATGCCGAAAAGTATGTGGATATTCAGCGGGAGCAGTTTAAGCGTCTGGGTGTACGCGGCGATTGGGATCACCCTTATCTTACCTTGCACAAAGATTATGAAGCCGCTCAGATTGGTGTCTTTGGAGAAATGGCTAAAAAAGGCTATATCTACAAGGGCTTAAAGCCGGTGTACTGGTGTCCTTCCTGTGAAACAGCTTTAGCTGAAGCAGAAATTGAGTATGCGGACAAGACATCGTCGGCAATTTATGTTAAGTTTCGGGTGCGGGACGGGAAGGGAATTTTAAGTGAAGATCAAAGTTATGTTGTGATCTGGACGACTACTCCCTGGACTTTGCCTGCTAATATGGCAATCAGTGTCCATCCGGATTATACTTATGTGGTGGTAAAAGCCGGGGAGGAATCCTGGGTAGTGGCCGAAGGAATGCTGGATAATCTGCGGGCTTTATGGAATCTGGAATTGCCGGTGGTAAAAACCCTTTCAGGCAAGGAACTTGAGGGGATCATTTGTCTGAATCCTCTTCTGGACAAAGACTCGGTGCTTATTTGTGGTGAGCATGTGACTCTGGAACAAGGAACAGGTTGTGTGCATACGGCTCCGGGACATGGGGAAGATGATTTTGTTATTGGTAAAAAATATGGTCTGCCGGTTTTCTGTCCGGTCGATAATCAGGGAAGATTTACCGAGGAAGCCGGTATTCATATTGGCCTCAAAGTAGAGAAAGCCAATCCGCTGATCCTGGAAGACCTGCGCCAGAGCGGCGCCTTGATCCACGACGAAAAGATCGTGCACAGTTACCCCCATTGTTGGCGTTGCAAAAACCCGATCCTTTTCCGGGCCACTGAACAGTGGTTTGCTTCAATCAATGGCTTCAGAGAGGCGGCACTGGCAGAAATCGATAAGGTGCGCTGGATTCCGGCCTGGGGCAGAGACCGCATTTATAATATGATTGCCGATCGCGGCGATTGGTGCATATCCCGGCAGCGTACCTGGGGTGTGCCGATCCCGATCTTCTACTGCACATCCTGTGGTAAAGAAATAATTAATGATGCCACTATTGCCAAGGTGCGGGAGATGTTTGAAGCTGAGGGTTCAGATGCCTGGTATGCTCATGAGGCTGCCGAACTACTGCCGACAGGCTTTGCTTGTCAATGCGGCAACCGGGAGTTTCGTAAAGAGTCCGATATTATGGATGTCTGGTTCGATTCCGGGACCAGTCATACAGGTGTCTTGAAGCTGCGGAAAAACCTGAAGTTTCCTGCTGATCTCTATCTGGAAGGATCTGATCAACATCGCGGCTGGTTCAATTCCTCCTTATCGACCTCTGTGGCGGCCTATGGCAAAGCCCCGTATTCTGCGGTTTTAACTCATGGCTTTCTGGTTGATGAAAAGGGCCGTAAAATGTCCAAATCCATGGGCAACGTTATTGATCCTCTGCAGGTTATCAAGGAAATGGGGGCCGATATCCTGCGCTTATGGGTATCATCGGCTGACTACAAAAATGATTTGGCTGCTTCCCCCCGTATCATGAAACAAATGACCGAGGCTTACCGTAAAATCCGCAATACCCTGCGCTTCTTATTGAGCAATCTCAATGATTTTGACCCAGTCAAAGATAAAGTAGCCTATCAGGATTTGCAGGAAATCGACCGCTGGGCTCTGCTCAAGCTGACCAAGGTTATCGAGCGGGTGCTGCAGAGCTATGAAAACTATGAGTTCCACTGGGTTTATCATACCGTGCATAATTTCTGTGCTGTGGAACTGAGTGCCTTGTACATGGATATAGCTAAGGACCGTTTGTATGTTGAGGGTCAGAAATCAGTGCAGCGCCGGGCTGCTCAGACAGTTCTTTATGAAACATTGAACGCCCTGGTACGTTTGCTTGCTCCGATATTAACCTTTACGGCCGAAGAGATCTGGCCTTATGTCCCAGGTGTAAGCAAGGACTCCATGGTGCAGCTTGCTGATCTGCCGCAAGTGAGGGAGGAATGGCTGGATGAAAAACTCGCTGAAAAATGGGATAAGGTCCTGGATTTGCGGACAGATGTAGCCAAGGCTCTGGAAATAGCCCGGCAGGAAAAAAAGATCAGCCATCCTTTGACTGCTCAGGTAGATCTCTATCCAACCCGGGAACAATACGAATTCTTGCAGCTGGTGCCGAATCCGGCCGATATCTTTATTGTTTCCGCTCTCGCTGTCCATGATCCTGAGGAACCTCGTCCCTTAGGCTTATGGCAGGCTGAAGCCCATGAAGGTTTGGCAATCCTGGTCAGTCCGGCCGCAGGAGAAAAATGCGAACGCTGCTGGATGTTCAATGAGGCTGTCGGTAAAAATGAAGCCCATCCCACTCTTTGTCCGCGTTGTGCCTCAGTTATCGGGCAAAACAACTAAAATCAATTGAGAAGGTGCTCCGGCTCCTTCTCAATTTGCCCAACTTCTGGCAGTATCTTGCTTTTAGGATTATATTTAGTTCTCATGGCCTATTTATCCATAAGTTTTGAGATGATAAACTGTCTTTACATTTATGAACAGTTGCAGGGAGGAAGCAGAAATGTATATTGAGGTTCTGCCGTATGCAGGTTCTGCCATGACAGCGAATTTTGCGCAGAAAGTGGTTGTTATTATCGATGTTTTACGGGCTACCAGTACTATGGTTACGGCCTTGGCCAATGGCTGCAAGGCAATTATTCCGGTTCTTACTCTGGAGGAAGCCCTGGAAAAACGTTCCTTGATGCCTGAAGCCTTGTTAGGCGGAGAGCGTCAGGCGCAACGTCTCGAAGGTTTTGATTTCGGCAACTCACCCTTTGATTATGTTCCGGAAAAAGTGGGGGGGAGAAGGGTGATCATGACCACTACCAACGGCACCCGTGCCATTATGGCCTCAAAAGGGGCACCTTACATATTTATGGCCTCGTTTCTTAATGTCCAGAGTATTACCTGGGCGCTGCAGCGGAAATTGGGGGAAAATCCTGCTTTGGAAGGCCTTGTTATCTTCTGTGCCGGGACAGAGGACCGTTTTGATTTGCCGGATATATTATGCGCCGGAATGCTGATTGAGGCTTTGGGGACTGATGTTGAACTTAATGATTTGGGAATAGCTGCCCGGATGTTGTATCAGCTCAATAAGAACAGTCTGATAGAGACAGTTTTGCAGAGCAATCATGGTCAAAGGCTTATTTCTCTGGGTTATGAAGATGATGTTATTTACTGTTCTACTACCAATATTCTGCCGATTGTGCCTTTACTGGTCCGGGATGAGGTTATCTGGGTTACCCAAGGAATGGCAGAATGATGAAACCCGGAAATTGAATGGGAAAGCTGAATTAATAATTTTAAGAGGATGGCATTTAGCAACACCATCCTCTTGTCTTTTTATCGGTATTAAAGATAAATTGTCTCTTTATTTTTCTTTCTCAGATTTTTGGTAAACTCTTCAGGGCCTTATCCAGGGTTTCCTGAGGCAGGCTGTAATCCTGGAGCTGTCCGGATAAATAATTATCATAGGCTGTCATGTCAAAGTGGCCGTGGCCGCTGAGGCCAAAGAGAATGGTCTTGGCTTCGCCGCTTTCCTTGCAGGCCAGGGCTTCATCGATAGCTCCCCTGATAGCATGGGAAGATTCCGGAGCGGGAATGATTCCTTCGGCGCGGGCGAAGATCAGGGCTGCTTCAAAGATACTTCTTTGTTTAACTGCCTTGGCTTCAATCAGACCGTCATGATAGAGCTGGGATACCAGCGGAGATTCGCCGTGATAGCGCAGACCGCCAGCGTGGATTCCTGCTGGCATAAACTCCTTGCCCAGGGTATACATCGATAAAAGGGGGGTCAATCCGGAAACATCGCCAAAGTCATAGGCAAATGTTCCCCTGGTTAAGGTGGGACAGGCTTCAGGCTCAACTGCCTGGAGCCTTACTTTCGTTCCTTTAGTCAGATTGTCGTAAACGAAGGGGAAGCCAATCCCGGCGAAATTGCTGCCGCCGCCGCAGCAGGCGATAACAATATCCGGATAGGCATCAGCTTTGGCCATTTGGGCCTGGGCTTCCAAACCGATAACAGTTTGATGCAGCATGACGTGGTTGAGAACACTGCCCAGGGAATAGTTGGTATCGGCGCGCCCGACGGCATCTTCAACCGCCTCGCTGATGGCCATCCCCAGGCTTCCCGGAGAATTAGGATCCTGAGCCAGAAACTGGCGACCGGCATTGGTGCGGTCACTGGGACTGGCTATGACTTCAGCACCGAAAATCTGCATCAGGGAACGACGGTAAGGTTTTTGCTGATAACTGATTTTTACCATATAAACAGTACATTCCAGACCGAAGAAATTGCAGGCCATGGATAAAGCACTGCCCCACTGGCCGGCTCCGGTTTCCGTGGAAAGTCTTTTGATACCTGCTTTTTTATTGTAGTAAGCTTGAGGAAGGGCAGTATTCAGTTTGTGGCTGCCGGCGGGGCTTGCGCCTTCATACTTATAAAATATTTTAGCCGGAGTGCCCAAGGCTTTTTCCAGCCGGTGAGCACGAACCAGAGGGGATGGCCGCCATATCTTATAGAGTTCGCGGACTTCTTCCGGAATTTCGATCCAACGGTCCTGGGAAACCTCTTGCATGATCAGATCCATGGGGAAGATAGGGGTCAAGTCAGGTGGCCCGGCAGGCTGCCTGGTTTGGGGATTAAGAGGCGGTTTGGGTAAATTAGGCATATCAGCCATAATGTTATACCAATGAGTAGGAATTTCTTTCTCGCTCAAATAAATTTTGGTATCGCTCATTTTGCTTAACACACTCCCCTAGTTTAATATTATTAGCAGATATATCATTTATAAATTAAAATTCGAGAATTTATGATTAATTCCTGCTGCTGGAATAAGAAAAACTGGTTATCACTTTACCGGGCTGTTTTGGAGGAGCAAGTCATCTGTTTGCTCAGGCCGCCTTGCATGTGTTAAGATTCATTTGGATTATGTATAATTTACTAAAGCAAAAAATGGAGGGGTAACCGCTGTTAGTTTGGTTAACAATGGCTGCTATTTTGATTGTTGACAGGATAATCAAAATTGCTGTTGTGGAGATGTTCATTCCCAACGAAAGTCAAATGATCATCCCGGGAATATTTCATTTGACTTTCGTTCTTAATCCCGGGGCGGCCTTTGGTCTCTTGGCTGGGCAGACCTGGATTCCTGTCAGCACAGCCTTCCTGGTGCTGCTGGGGATAATTTATGTGCAGTTACGGTTCACTATCGAGAACAGGTTAATTCGTTTAGCTATGGGGATGGTCGGCGGAGGGGCAATGGGCAATCTGCTTGACCGTATTTTAGTGGGCAAGGTTATTGATTATCTGGATTTTCCGATCTGGCCCTTTGTCTTTAATTTTGCCGACAGCATGATAGTCATCGGTTCACTGCTTTTGGTGATTTGTTTTTATCGTCAGGAGCAGAAAACAAGTGGTTAACAGGCAGTAAAACAAGCAGTAAAACAGGTGGTAAAAACATGAAAAAACTCAAAAAACCTGCTATGGCGGAAAAAGAGCAGCCGGTTGAGCTTCAATTGAGCGGAGAACAAAGGAATCTGATCCTGGAACCCGGGCTGAGAATTGATGTGGGAGTTGCGGAGGTTTTGGCTCTAAGCCGGACCTTTGTTCAGAATCTTATCAGTGAAGGTTGCGTTTTAATTAACGGAGAAATTGTCAAAGCCAATTACAAAATTCGTGTGGGGGATGAAATACAGGTTTGGATTCCTGAGCCCCGCATATTAGAGGTCTTACCAGAGAATATTCCCCTGGATATAGTCTATGAAGATGAGGATCTTTTGGTTATTAACAAAGCCCAGGGCATGGTTGTGCACCCTGCGCCGGGGGCCTGGACAGGTACTTTAGTGAACGCCCTGATGTATCATTGTGATAATCTTTCTGGGATCAATGGGATTCTTCGTCCAGGAATTGTTCATCGTATTGATAAAGATACATCCGGTCTTTTAGTTATAGCCAAAAATGATTTTGCTCATGGAAATTTGTCCCAACAGCTTAAAGAGCATACTACAGCTCGTAAATACCAAGCCATTGTTCACGGTATTATTCGGGAGCCCAGGGGCACAATCGAGGCTCCCATTGGGCGTAATCCCCTGGAACGCAAACAGATGGCAGTTACTCTCAAAAATTCCAAGCGAGCAGTGACTCATTTTACTGTCTTAGAAAGATTTCGAGAATTTTCTTATGTGGAAGTTCAACTGGAAACAGGACGTACTCATCAAATCAGAGTTCACATGGCCTATATCGGGCATCCTGTCTTGGGAGATCCTTTATACGGACCCCCTAAAAATTGTTTCAATCTTAACGGCCAAATGTTACATGCCGCCGAATTGGGCTTTGTCCATCCGCGCAGCGGTAAATGGCTGCAATTTTCTGCTCCTCAGCCGGAGAAATTTAGGGAGATCCTGTACAAATTAAGACAGCAGAAAAATACGTGATTATTTGACTGCTCTATTTACTGCTCTTTTGTTTGACTATTGAGGCTATCTGGGGTAAACTGAAACTTAAGTAATGGCCTTTAAAAAGAGTCCTGTGAGACACAAAAGGCAGACATGAAGGGATAGGTCTGTCTGTGAAGACGGATTTTTTTTTGCGTCTTGCCTCTGACATCTTGGTGGTAGGGTAAACGGAAAGGGGTGTCTAAGCATGGAAGGGATTACTAAAAGCAGGATTATGGATGCCAATGGTATTCGCCGGGCTTTGACCAGAATAGCTCACGAAATTATTGAAAAAAATAAAGGGACACTAGACGTTGTCCTGATTGGGGTACGACGTCGGGGGGTGCCTCTGGCAGAACGGCTGCAGAACCTGATCCTGGAGTTTGAGGGTGTGAAACTGCCTCTGGGCATTTTAGATATAACTCTTTACCGGGATGATTTCAGCACTATCGGCTTTCAGCCGGTTGTCCACGAAACAGATGTTCCTTTTGATGTTCAGGGCAAACAGGTTATTCTGGTGGATGACGTGCTTTTTACCGGCCGGACAGCTCGCGCTGCCCTGGATGCAATGATGGATTTGGGCAGGCCGCAGCGGATCCAATTAGCCGTTCTGGTAGACCGGGGACATCGGGAGCTGCCGATCAGAGCTGATTATGTAGGTAAAAATGTCCCAACTTCTCGCAGAGAAAGTGTCTCGGTTTGTCTGCGTGAAGTAGATGATTCAGATGAAGTATTACTTATGGAAAAACCAGGCTAATTCAGATATCTTGAGTCTCCCTTTAAATGTCTTCCGGTGAGATGACCAAGGGTTAAGCAGCAGGATATGATTTGGTTTATTTCTGCCTCTTACCCCAGGGTAGGAGGTTTTTGTTTTGCTTAAAGCGGCAAAAGGAGGTTTTAGCAATGCTATGGCAGCGTAAACACATATTAGGTCTGGAAAATTTAAGCAAGGAAGAAATAAGTCATATATTACAGACCGCCAAACCCATGAAGGAGGTCTTACTGCGTCCGCTTAAGAAACTCCCCACTCTCCGGGGAAAATCAGTAATGCATTTGTTTTATGAAGCCAGTACCCGTACCAGGACTTCTTTTGAAACAGCGGGAAAAATTCTGGGAGCCGATACTGCCAGTATTGCCGTTGCCCAAAGCAGTGTCAGCAAGGGAGAGAGTCTCCTGGATACTGCCAAAACGATTGCGGCCATGAAGGTCGATTTGGTCGTTATTCGCCATGCTGCTTCCGGGGCAGCAGCCTTTCTGGCAGAATACCTGCAGGCCGGGATCATCAATGCCGGTGACGGCCAACATGAACACCCCACGCAAGCTTTGCTGGACATGTTTACGATGCAGGAAGAATTTGGTGATTTGACCGGTAAAAAAGTAGTCATTATCGGTGATATCCTGCATTCCCGGGTAGCCCGCAGCAATGCCTGGGGGCTGACCAAAATGGGGGCTGAGGTAACGCTGGTTGGGCCGCCGACTCTGCTCCCGCCAGAAATGAAGGCTTTGGGTGTGAAAATGTCGCACAATCTGGATGGGGAATTAGAAGGGGCGGATGTGGTAATGGCTTTGCGCCTGCAGCTGGAACGCCAGCAGAGTGGGCTTTTTCCAAGCCTGCGGGAATATAGCCGGCTGTACGGCATATCCAGCCAGAAACTGAAAAAGACCGGCAGAAAGACGATAGTGCTTCATCCCGGACCCATGAATCGGGGAGTAGAGATAAGCAGTGAACTGGCCGATAGCCCCATGGCCAAAATAGAAGAGCAGGTTACTAACGGTGTGGCGGTAAGAATGGCATTGATATATTTATTGGCAGGAGGAACAAGCAATGTTATGGCTTAAGAATGTTCAGATTGTAGATCCGGCCCAAGACCTGGCAGCCGTCCGGGATATTTTGGTTAAAGATGCCAGGATTTTCGAAATTTCTGTTACGTTTCAGGAAGAAGAGGTGCAGGCCAAAGCTGAGGGCGAGACCTTGGAGGTGCTCGACGGCGAAGGCAGGCTGCTTTTTCCGGGTTTGATCGATGTCCATACCCACTTGCGGGAACCTGGACAGGAGGAGAAAGAGGATATTGCCAGCGGGGCCCAAGCAGCAGTCCGCGGTGGCTTTACTTCTGTCCTAGCTATGGCCAATACCAAACCGGTAATTGACCAGCGAGCCTTGGTGGAATTTGTTCGGGCTCAGGGTGAGCGGGCCGGTCTGGCCAGGGTTTATCCGGTCGCAGCAGTCACCAAGGGTATGCAGGGCCAGGAATTGGTGGAGATGATGGATCTGGCTGCCGGCGGAGCCGTGGGATTTTCCGATGACGGACATGGCATCCAGAATGCCGAAGTCATGCGCTTAGCCCTGGAATATGCCAAACTGAGCTGTTTGCCAATTATCAGTCATTGTGAGGATGATGCTCTGGCCGCCAAGGGAGTCATGCACAAGGGTTTGGTCTCTGCCCGCCTGGGGCTGAAAGGGATTCCCTCCTGCGCAGAAAGCGTTATGGTTGCCCGGGATTTAATGCTGGCAGAGGAGACCTCCGGGGTACTTCATTTAGCCCATATTTCCTGCCGCCAGAGTGTGGATTTGATCAGGCAGGCCAAGAAAAAGGGTCTCAATGTCACAGCCGAAGTCAATCCCCACCATCTGATTTTTTGTGATGAAGACGTCCAACTGACGAAAACCTCCCTCAAGGTGAATCCTCCCTTGCGGACAGCGGATGACCGCGAAGCATTGCTGGAGGCCCTGCTGGAGGGCACCATTGATATGTTGGCTACCGACCATGCTCCTCATACCTGGGAAGAAAAGGCCCGGCCTTTTGCTGAGGCTCCGTTCGGAATCAATGGGTTGGAAACTTCGCTGGCAGCAGTCTGGCACTATCTTATTGCCCCTGGCATATTATCTGTAAAACGTTTGCTTGAAGCCTGGAGCTTGGCGCCGGCCCGGCGGTTCGGTCTGGCTGGAGGCAGCTTGAAACCGGGTCAGAGAGCAGATATGGTTTTGTTTGATCCTGACCGCACCCTGGAAATAAAAATAGAGAATTTGGCTTCCAAAGCGCAGAACACTCCTTTTTTGCATACGAAATTGCAGGGCTGTCCTGTTATGACCTGGGTCGGAGGCCGTCTGGTTGCGAATAGGGAATAAAGGAGGCGAAGTATGCTCATTGATCAAGAAATTGTCCTGAATGAAATTCTCGGTTCGGCTGACCTGGGAATACGAAAATTGGTCCTGAAGGGGCCGATTGCTCAGCAAGCCAAGCCTGGGCAGTTTGTCCACCTTCAGGTTGGATCGACCCTCGATCCCCTGCTGCGCCGGCCGATCAGTATTGCGGCTATTGATCCTGAGTGTCAGGAAATAACTCTGTTGTATAAGATCAAAGGTAAGGGTACAGAACTCCTCTCCAAGGCGGGTCCCGGCCAGAAGCTGAATTTACTGGGTCCGCTGGGTAAGGGCTTCACTTTGCCTGCCCAAGGAGAATTGTGGCTTGTCGCTGGTGGGATCGGTGTTTTTCCGCTTTATGCCCTGGCTGCAGCGGCTAAAAAGCAGGGATTGACCGTGCGCCTGTTTTGGGGCGGAGAGAACAGCTCCCTGTTGGAATGCTCGGGTCTGGCCATGTGGGAAGAGCTGGGGCTGCCTTTATATCTAAGTACTCTTGACGGCAGCTGCGGCAAAAAAGGTCTGGTGACCGAGTTCTTGCAGGAGTTTCTGCAGGCGTATCGGCAGAGCGACCCTAGTCCGGCTGCAGCCGGCGAGCCGGTACAGGTTGCTGCCTGCGGTCCGCCGGGAATGATGCAGGCTGTGACTGCCGACTGCCTGCAGGCCGGAGTGCCTGTGGAGGTTTCCCTGGAGGAACATATGGCTTGTGGCCTGGGGGCTTGTTTGGGCTGTGTTGCTACCCTGCAGGACCGGCAGGGCCGGGTAAGGCGCGCCAAAGTCTGTCAGGACGGACCGGTTTTTCGGGGAGAGGAGGTAGTTTGGAATGCCTCCTGTTGATTTCAGAACTCCGCTGGCCGGCCTGAATTTGCGCAATCCGCTTGTAACCTGTTCAGGAACATATGGTTTCGGGGAAGAATATCAGGACTATTGTCCGCCTGAGGCTTTGGGAGCGATCACAGTCAAGGGTATTACTCCCGAGCCCCGCCTGGGTAATCCGCTTCCCCGCATAACCGAAACTCCGGGAGGGATGCTTAATGCGGTTGGTCTGGAAAACCCTGGTCTGGGGGAATTCCTGCGCTCTTATCTGCCGCGTCTGCGAAAACTGCCCACAGCGGTGATTGTCAATATCTCCGGGTTCGCGGTGGAGGATTATGTTCAGATGGCCCGGGCCTTGCAGAGTGACTGCGGCCTGGCGGCTATTGAGGTAAACATTTCCTGTCCTAATGTCAAGCACGGCGGGATGCATTTTGGTACTGATCCGCAAAGTGCCCAAGAGGTTATTGCCGCTGTCAAAAGGGAAACCGATCTGCCGGTTATTGCCAAACTTTCTCCGAATGTTACGGATATTGTGGCGATGGCCCGGGCGGTGGAGGCCGGCGGAGCTGACGCTGTTTCGCTGATCAATACCTTATTGGGCATGAGTATTGATATTGAGAAGCGCCGTCCGTTTTTGGCCAATATTTTTGGCGGGCTTTCCGGTCCGGCTATTCGTCCGGTGGCTGTGAGGATGGTCTGGCAAGTTGCCCAAGCTGTGCAGATACCGGTTATTGGCATGGGCGGGATAACTGTCTGGCAGGATGCTGTGGAATTTATGCTTGCCGGAGCCAGTGCTGTCAGTATCGGTACAGGGAATTTTGTCAATCCAAGGGCTCCGCTGGCTATTTTGGCCGGGATAGAGCAGTATTGCCGGAAAAATGGTTTGGCGTCAAGCCGGGATTTGGTCGGGCTGGCGCAGAGGTGAATCACGATTGCCCGCATACTGAGTAATAGTGATTTGCAGGGTTGGAACGGGGTAGGGAAAATAAAATTGTGATTATCCTGCTGGGAAAAATCAAACCTGTAATTATGGTAAGGGGGTTCGGGGATTTGGCTAATGAGTTGAATAAGAAGGTTATTGTAGCCCTGGATGTAGAGAATAAAGAGAAGGCTCTGGGTCTGGCCCGCAAACTGCAAGGCAGCGGCTGCTGGCTGAAGGTAGGTTTGGAACTATATTCTATTGAAGGTCCGGCTGTTTTACGGGAATTAAAAGAATTAGGATTTCCAGTTTTTCTCGATTTAAAACTTCATGACATTCCCAATACAGTGGAACGGGCAATTCGGGGGCTTGTTTCCTGGGGTGCTGATATTATAAATGTTCACTGCAGCGGAGGCTATGAGATGATGGCTCGGGCAGCAGAGGCAGTGCGCACGCTCCCTGGCAGCGGAGGGAAGACGAGGCTGATTGGGGTTACAGTTTTGACAAGTCTGTCGGAAAAAGTCCTGCAGGATGATCTGGGAGTTGGCCGCAGTCTGGAGGACCAGGTACTCGGTCTGGCCAAGCTTGCTCAGCGGGCCGGACTTGACGGGGTGGTGGCTTCGGCCAGGGAAGCTGCCGCTTTGCGGCAGGCCTGTGGTCAGGAATTCCTGCTGGTTACTCCGGGAATTCGTCCGGCCTGGAGTGAACAAAATGACCAGGTTCGAATCCTGACACCCCGGGAGGCTATCGCAGCCGGCAGTTCTTATCTGGTCGTCGGAAGGCCGGTTACCCGGGCTGCTGATCCCCTGGAAGCCCTGAATCGTCTTTGGGAGGAATAAGCAGATAAATATTATTGATCTGTGCAAGGAAGGTGACAAGAAAATGACCTGTGATAGAAAACAAGAAAACCAATCTGAGAAAAACCGGGAGGGCAACAGCACTGATGTTATGGAAATATTTGAAAAGAGCGGGGCTTTGCTGCAAGGGCATTTCCGGCTGACTTCCGGAAAACACAGCGCCCAATACATGCAATGTGCTCAGGTTCTGCAATATCCCCACCTGGCCGCCCACCTGGGAGCCGAATTAGCAAAAACCTGGCAGGGCCAGGGGATAGAAACGGTTATCGGGCCGGCTATGGGTGGGATTATTGTAGCCCATGAGGTAGCCAAGGCTTTGGGTGTGCGGTCTTTATTTACGGAGAGGGAAAATGGAAAAATGAACTTGCGGCGTGGTTTTAACTTGTCTCCAGGTGAAAAAGTGCTGGTTGTTGAAGATGTCATAACAACAGGCGGCTCTGTTCGTGAAGTTTTGGATGTCGTACGGAAACTGGGAGCTGATCCTGTGGGTGTGGGTGTTTTGGTTGACCGCAGCGGAGGGA
>DDXI01000095.1 GCA_002347475.1 Peptococcaceae bacterium UBA2264 | reverse complement strand
AAAACTGCCCCCCCGGGGTAGCCGAATACTACCTCCACTTTTTCTTCTTTCAGAGATTCGATGATTGCCTCTGCTCCAGTCATTATCAAACTAATGGTCCTCCTGTTTCTTAGTATGGTTTCTGAATTTGACAGTTAGGCCCTGTCAAATTCAGCATAATTTCAAACTTATTATAAGCATATCAATGAATTGGGTTTATTTCAAAATAAAATTCATATAATTATATAAAAAAAGCCAAAGTAAATCAAATTATTTACCTTGGCTCAGGAACAGAGTCGATATTAGTATGATTCTGCAAAATATTAATAATTCCAAAACCGGCAAAGAAAGCTTAAGCCATTTCCAAATCTTTTACTCCTTGATAAATAAGATCAAAAAGTTCCTGGATATTCTCCTCCTCCACACAGGAAAAAGCAATGCGAATATCACCATTTCCAAGAGCAATAATACCTACCCCATATCGCTCCAGCAAGTGCTGCCGTAATCTTTCAGCATCAGTTTTCTTGAGTTTAAGACACATAAAATAGCCGGAGTTGAAAGGATAATAATCCCAGGCGTCCTGGTATTTGTTATTATTCAGGATCTCTTTTACTTTTAAGGCCCGCTGTTTTAAAATATCATATTTTTCTTGTTTTTGAGCTAAATAATCCGGAGATTTTAAAGCCTGCAGAACAAATGTCTGCGAAGGATGAGATCCACTGGATAACGTTCCTCTGATAATTCCCAGGACCTTGTTCTCCAGAGCCTTCAGAATAATTTCATTCTCGGCGGCAAAAGTTAAAAATCCCACCCGAAAACCCCAGACATATTCTTCTTTGGTAGGGCCATCAACTTTAACAGCCAATACCCGGGGATGAAGATTGGCAATCCGTCCGAAGAGCGATTCCTGAATAGAATCTTCGTAAAACAAACCAAAATAAGCGTCATCATGGATGACGATCAAATTAATGCCCTCTTCAGCAACTTCTCTGATTACCTTAACAATCTCAGCTGCTTCCTGCTCATCAGGTGTATAACCGGTAGGATTATTAGGAAAATTGAGAAGTAAAATAGCTTTGCCATATTCTTTCTGAGCAAGTAAGCTTTCTCTCATACCACTGGTGTTAATTTTGCCGTTACCATCATAGAAAGGAAAAGTAAGAAGGTTAGCTCCCCGGCGCACATCAAAAATCAGGTTGTAATTTTCCCATAACTTATCAGGCAAAATCAGAGGATCCCCGGGATCAACAAACATGTCGGCAATAATACTTAAACCATGAGTAAGAGCATTGGTAATAATAGGCAGGCCATAAACCTTGCCATTCATGGAAGGATTTTGTTCGAGCAATCTCTCCCCCCAAATATTTCTCAACTCAACTTTTCCGCCAGGAGGAGCATACTGATAAAGGTCTTTGGGCTCATATTGTGTCAAAGTATCGTGAATTACCGGCAGATACATCGGCTGACCTTTTTCTGTAGCTATTCCTATTGTGGCATTGAAGCGATGGGCATATTGGGTAGCTTCAGCTGATTGGGTAAGTATCCCTTTGGGGAAATATAATTGTTTCCCCAGATCAGACAGAACAGCATAAGTATAAGGATTTTCACTTAAAATCTGCTTGTTTAACTCCTGTGCTATTTCATTCAATGACTATCAACACACTCTTTCTTAATTTATTAGGTCTTCTGCCATTAATTATCTGTGGTCACAAATCTGTTTAAATAATACTTGATAAGACGGGTTCTGTACAACATTATTTCCCTGTATTTTTTCTTGTATACATGTATACTTTCTGACCATACCCTTACTGGCAAACAGTTCCGCTGCTTTTATTTTCTAAATAAAAGGCTCCATACCTGCCCTATGCAGCAATGACCTGGTCCTTGCCAGGAAATCATTGGTTGCCACCCGTAAATTAATCATCTAAAAAATTATTATAATAGATATTACTTCATAGGGAAAGAATGAGTTTGCTCTTGCAATCATATTTAATAAAGTAAATAATACTTCTAAAAGCAAAGATGAGGTTGGCATGACTAAACAAGTCAAAGTGCCGGAGAAAAGGCTTCAGGAATCCGGTCTCTCTGAGAACGGGAGAGCAGACTTGAAAATTGTTGGCTCTATCACATTGATTCTTTCCTCGTTACTTTATGGGGGCAATGTGGTGGCAGCGCGTTATCTGACTGCAGATATCCCGCCAGGAGCCCTGGCTGCTTTGCGAGGGCTGTTGGGTTTGTTAATTCTGCTGCCTTTGGGCCAGCGTTCTCTTCGGCAGTGCCCCAGACCCTCCCCTCGGGAATCAGGTCAGTTTGCCCTGCTGGGTTTTCTTGGTATCGCATTCGCTTATCTCACTTTTTTATGGGCAATGCAGCACAGCACAGCTACTAATGCCGCTATTATTTTTGCTTCAAGCCCGGCAATCATTAATGCCCTCTTGGCTCTGGGCTGGGGGGTTAAACCGTCAAAACTGCGCATGTTGGGTATATTAATATCTTTTGCTGGTCTTCTGGCAGTTTTTTCTCAAGGTTCTTTCACAAGACTATTGACCCTGAACCTGAGTTTCAGCGATTTACTCCTTTTGGCAAATGTATTATCTTGTGGTCTATTTACGATTATCGGCCAAGGTATGATGATCAAATTCACACCTGTTGTCACCAGCATCTATTCCCTCATCTTCGGAACAATTATGATGTTACCCTATGGGATATGGGAAATATTTACCAGGAATATCTATCTTTCCGGTGTCAGTTGGCTCATTTTGCTGTATATGGGATGTGTTGTTACCGGTATTGCCATTTTACTCAGTTTCGAGGGAGTCAACCGACTCGGCAGCGGCAAAGCCGCCGTATTTGGAAATTTGACCCCGATTTTCAGTATACTGCTGGCTTATATTTTTTTGGGTGAACATTTAGCCCTCTATCATTGGATTGGTTTTACTTTTGTCCTGATTGGTATCAGCTTAAGTATTTGGCCAGAACAAAACAGGTTTTTTACTCCTGCAAAAAAGGGTTAAACATACTACAAGGGCAGCGAAATTTTAAGGACAGCAATTTCCAACTCGATTATTTAAGTCATCTGGCCAATTCATATATAGCATGGGCATATATTTTGGCATTCAGAAGCAAATGCTCGATTTTAATATATTCGTTAGCTTGATGGTCCAGGTCAGGCTCTCCCGGAAAGATCGGTCCGAAAGCCACGATATTAGGCATTGTTTTGGCATAGGTACCGCCGCCAATTGCCAGCAGGGTGGCTTCTTCTCCAGTCTGTGCAGTATAAACTTTCTGCAGAGTTTTAAGCAGGGGATGATCGGCTGGAAAGAACAAAGGCTTTTGATGAATCATATTTTCGATCTCGAGGCCAGTGTCTTTTATTTTCTTATAAAAAGGAACCATCATATCTTCACAGGTAAACGTGACAGGGTACCTCAGATTAAGAACCATACTGAACTTTTCTTCAGTCACATGAATTATACCAACGTTAAACGATAGTTTACCCGATTCCCGGTCCTCCAGGGCAACTCCAAAAGACTTCCCATCTGTTTCCAATCCAACATAAGTATCAAAAAACTTCAGCAAAGAGGCCAGATCTCCCTCACCAACAGGCAAGCCTGCCAAATAACGCAGCATATACATGACAGCATTCTTACCCAGTGCCGGCAAACTGCCATGGGCGGCAAAACCTGCGCATTTAACAATAACCAGATCACCCTTTATTTCAGTCTCCAGTTTTATTCCGGTCCTGGCTGCAAACTCTGCAGCAGACAGAACCACCAGTTTGGGGTCCACAGCAGTTATGGCAGCTTCACAATAATCTGGAACCATATTGGCTCTGTGCCCACCTTCGATAGAGACAATGTGTATCTCGCTCTGGCCTGCGAAGCATAGTTTTTTAACTACTTCGAAAATGACAATACCTTTCTCAGCATAGATGATCGGATAGTGGCCATCGGGCGTAAAACCTGAAAGAGGAGATTTTTCTCGCTGCAGATAATATTTAATATCCTGACCGCCGCTCTCTTCATTGGTCCCAAAAATAACCCTGACTTTTTTGGTCAGCATGATGTTTAAATCTTTCAAAGCCTTAAGACCGTAGAGCGCAGCAACAAGCGGAGCTTTATCATCCATGGTTCCTCTGCCGAATATTTTCCCGTCATGTAATTCCGCGCCATAGGGAGGGTAATTCCAGCCATCTCCTTCAGGCACAACATCAAGGTGGGCTAAAACAGCAACATAATCTTCGCCTTCGCCGTATTCAGCATAGCCAATATAGCCATCCATATTTACAGTTTTGAAACCGAGTCCGGCAGCTATGGCCAGAGTTTTAGTCAGAGCCTGGGCTACTCCCGGGCCAAAGGGCATTCCAGCCTGGGCTTTTTCCTGCACACTTTTAATACTGACAAGTTCCTGAGTCGATCTGATGAGTTCTTCCTGAAGTTCCTCGATTCTCTTATTTATGTGCATAAATATCTCCTTTCTTGTTTATATCATTATCAGCAGGAACAAGATAAGTCTTCAGTTTCTTAAGCATAGTCATAGCAAGAGCAATCTTATTTTAGCTAAACAGATCCCTTGAGTCATCCACAATTACAGATATTTATGTTAATGTATGATTACGGTCACATATATTTATATAACCAGGTATTAAAAATGTAAATGACCTTGCATACATACTTTTAGAAGATATGTGAGGATAGATATGAGAAAAATAGCCCGGAATATTTCCGGACTATTTTTCAACCATATTTTTACTCGGCTGCTCTCCTGTAATTGACATATATACTTTATTCACAAGTTCATCCAGTTCACAACTAAAAGCAACTACCTTAATAGAAGTAAGCTCGGCACCTGAAGCCAATTTATACAGTTGATCACGTTTCTTTTCCAGAGCATTCAATAAATCCTGTATATTTTCCCTCATCAGATCACCTTCCTCACTTTTTTATCATATAAATAAGAACAGTGGTAAAGGAGAATCCGGTTTTAGTCTGATTGCAAGATATCTGGAACAGACAATATGTCAAACAAACTGAAACACCAGCTATTTTATTTTTTTGAAGTGCACCTCCATGAGTTCTTAGTTTTTTATTCTGGAATAAATATTTCTTATTATCTCACAGAATACTTGCGAATCAACTCGAATCCTGACATCTGATATATAAAATTCCGGCCGCCCATTTTTTGAAAGTCCTGAACTATTCCGGCCCGGCCTTAGTAAATTTCAAACATTAAAAACATTGTCGATATGTTATTATTTTTGTCAAAAGGCAGGAAATTTTACTCCCTGCGTTGAAAATTGTATACTGATATAAAAATAAGGAGGATTTTCGTGTGGTTATTGATTTACCTTTTGTTGAGCTGGTTGAACTGAGAAATAAATATGCCGCTATTATCAGAGGAAATCGCGAAGAAATCACAGCCAACTGGATGAAGATAACAAGAAAGAAATTTCAGGATCTGGAGGGTGTTATTGATTTCGATGATTTGACAGAAACATCTTGCGGATACCTGGAAAGATTGGAGTCATTTGTCTCCAGGGGAAGCGAAAATTATAACCTTGCTGAAGATCCCTCTTTCAAAAGCTATCTTGATAACAGAATTGAACATTATGTCAAAAATGGAATGCCGGCCTATGTGCCACCAGCCTATTTCCTGGCTTTAAAAGAAGTAATGAGTGATTTTCTGAACAGATATTTTCAGACAGATTTACCCTTGCTGCTTTCAGTCCTGGAAATGAATACAATTTTATTGGAGCCTCTGGCTACAATCAGTTGTAAAGCATTTGTTGAATATCAGGAGGAGATGATCAAACAACAGGCCAAAGCCATAGCTGAACTCTCAACCCCGGTTATTCAGCTTTGGGACGGCATTCTGGCTCTTCCCCTTATAGGAACCATAGACAGTGCCCGGGTAAAACAAATCATGGAAAATCTATTGAACCAAATCGTCAAGACCAAATCATCCCAGGTAGTGATTGATATTACCGGCGTTCCAATAGTTGATACCGGAGTAGCCTCCCGGCTGATGCGCACGGTTGAAGCAGCTCGCCTCCTGGGAGCGGAATGCATTTTGACAGGGATCAGCCCTGTGATTGCCCTGACCCTGGTTACTCTCGGGATTAATTTGGGAAATATCCAAACCAGGGCTACATTAAAAAACGGTCTGGAATCAGCACTGAACAATTTAAATATGCTGATTACGTCAGGCAGCAAAGGTGAGACCAAATGACAGTACCAATTATCAAACTGGGAGATAACCTTATAATTACAATTCAGACTGAAATGACCGATGACATGGCTGTTGAGGCTCAGAACAAGATTCTGAGCCGAATCAGAGAAACTGAAGCCAGGGGATTATTGATTGACTTGAGTGTCATTGATGTCATTGACAGTTTTATGGGAAGAGTCCTGAATGACACTGCTATGATGGCAAGACTGATGGGTGCCCAAACTGTAGTAGCCGGCATTCAGCCCGGTGTAGCTGTTACATTCATGGAACTGGGTCTGAAGATGAAAAACGTATATACTGTACTTGATATTGAACAGGGCTTGGAATTACTTAAATCTTTAGAATGATGGTGACCTAAGATGGTTAATAGTATTACTATCGAAATTTCAGAAGAAGGAGATATCGTTGTTGCCCGACAGAAAGGCCGTTCTATTGCTAAAAATCTGGGCTTTTCAGTTGTGGACCAGTGCCGGATAGCCACCGGTATTTCGGAACTGGCACGTAATATCTTTCTTTATGCCTCTACAGGCTTAATTATGATTCTAACTTTAATTGAAAATAACCGCATGGGATTAGAAATTATCGCCAAAGATATGGGACCCGGCATTCCCGATATAAAGTTGGCTATGCTGGACGGCTATTCTACTTCAAACGGTTTGGGTATGGGCTTGCCGGGTACTAAACGACTAATGGATGAATTCGAAATAATCAGTGAAACAGGAGCAGGAACAGAAATTATTGTCAGAAAATGGCTCAACTAGGGTGTGATGATAGTAGACTTGGATATCACTAATGAATTGGACGTGCTTTTTGCCAGAAATACGGCAAAATGTTTAGCCGGAGAAATGGGATTTTCACGGGAAGACATTGCCAGAATTGATCTGGCTGTTTCCGAATTAGCCCATAATCTGATTTCCCATGCCATACAAGGCAAATTGATATTAAATAAACGTTTTTCTTCCGGACAGACTGTTTTTGAAGCTGTATCTCTGGATAACGGTCCAGGAATTGATGATCTGGAAAGAGTCTTTGAGCTGGGCTACTCCACTAAAGGCAGTCTGGGTATAGGTTTGAATTCCGTGTTGGAAGTAGTTGATGAGCTATTAATTGACTCGGATGCCGGGAAAGGCACTCAGGTCATTGTGAGGAAGTGGTTGAGATAAAGATTGCAGTATTTTCTTTCCCTCTGCAGCCGGATTACGGTGGTGATGCATACCTGGTGAAGAAATTAGCCGATAAAATCTTGATTGCGGTAATCGATGGCCTTGGTCATGGTCGTATGGCCTATGAGGCCGCCAGCCGCACCCTGGAATTGCTGGCTGACAATAATGATCCGGAATTAGACAAGCTTCTGGAAAATATTCACAAAGCTTTGATTAGTACTGTGGGTGTGGTTATAGGCTTGGCTCTTGTAGATCAACAATCTCAACAAATTACTTTTACCGGGATCGGTAATATTATTGTTAAACTAATCAGTCGAAAAACAACCGAAATATTTCTGCCGGCGGGAATCCTGGGCTACCAAACAAACAATTCTTTTCAACGAGTAACAGCCTTTTCCCCGGATGATATCCTATTGATGCATACAGACGGTATTGCCGATAATTATAATCTGCACTCCTTTTCTCCCTTGACACTGTCGTCTCCCGTACAAATTGTCCGGACTCTCATGTCCGGCTACCGCAGACCCAGTGATGATGCCCTGATTTTGGCAGCCTCCGAATTATGGAAAGAAGGTTATGAGGAGCAAATAATACATGAATGACCTCAAAAAGAAATACAGCGATTTGCTGCAGATGTTTTTTTATGAAAATGAAGAAGAAGCTTTGTATAGAGCCGACCAGTTCAGTAATGAATTCAGCGGTAAAATTGTTGCTACTGAAGAACTCGTATCTCTTCACCATGAATCTATTATGGAAATTACCAGGAACTTAGCCCCGGAAGATACCCTGCGGGTAATTAACCGCGGTCTGGTATTTCTTCTCGGAGTTATGGTTACTTTCGGAGCCAAAAACAGCGGAGGTAAATATAGTAAAGAGACTCTCAATAACTGGACAGAAGCGGTCCTCCGTCTCGATTCCTCCCTGGCCCTATACAAAAACAAGCATGAACTTATACTTGATTCAATTGCCATCGGAGTGCTGACCATTAACAAAAAAGGTGAACTGACCTTTGTAAATAATGCCCTGGAAGAAATATTTGGCTTCAATATTGATGACTGCCTGGGAAAAAATCTGGTATTCCTTAAACAATACTGCTCTGATCAAGCAGGGAAAGCAGATTACGTAACCTGTACAGATCTGGTAATTGAAACCCTGGAAACAGGAAAAATATTTTCCGGGGAAGAGAAAGAGTATTCCTGTGGAAAAATCCTAAAAATCACCACTTCCCCAATCCGGGACAAAACAGGAAATATTACTGAAGTTGTAGCTTTGATCCAAAATATTACCGAACAAAGGCAGCTGGAAAAAGCAGTTATGCACAGTGAAAAGCTGGCCACTGTCGGGACCCTGGCAGCGGGAATAGCTCACGAAATCCGTAATCCTTTAACTTCTGTCCGAGGATTCATCCAATTACTGGAACCAGAATTGGTCAATAGCCCCAAAAGAGAATTTCTGGATATTATTTTGGGAGAGCTCGACCGTGTCAACATCTTTATTACAAACTTTCTGAGCTCAACCAAACCTTCCTTACCCAAACAATCTCTGGAAGATATTGCTGACTTGTTGACAGAGGTACAAATTCTGATGGAAAGCGAAGCCCTGCTGCGCGAAATTGATTTGCGCTTTAATTGCCCTGCCAAAATACCTTGTCTGCACATTGATAAGGACCAGATAAAGCAGGTTTTGCTGAACATAATAAAGAATGCCTTCGATGCTGTTGGCCCGCAAGGCAAGGTCGAGGTCACCGCTCAGGGACAAACCTCCTCTTCCGGAGTGTACCTGTCTATCAAGGATAATGGTAAAGGAATGGATCAGCAAACCCTGGCCAGAATCTTCGATCCCTTTTTTACTACCAAGAAAACCGGCACCGGATTGGGCATGTCTGTAACTTATCAGATAATCCGCAACCATGGCGGGGATATAAAAGTGAACAGTATTCCCGGAACCGGGTCAACTTTCATAATCAGTCTGCCGGTAGCACAATCAGATCAGCAGCAAATCTCCCTGGCAAACTAACAGTTATAATCATTCAAAAACCCGCTTGAAAATAAGCGGGTTTTCACTTTTTACATCACCTCATAAATTACGTCCAGGATTTTTTTAATACTTGCTCCACAAAAATTCTGGCAATCTCAGGATCAAACTGCTTGCCGGCATTATTGCGGATTTCGACGATTACTTCTTCTTCATATTTAATTTCACAATAATTTTGTTCACTTGTCATGGCGTCATAAGCATCAACCAAGGTTATAATTCTGGCCATCAGTGGAATATTATTGCCTCTTAAACCCTTGGGATAACCGTAGCCATCCCACCTCTCATGGTGAGCAAATACCCAGTCCGCCAAATCAAACATATCATACGACGAACTCAATATCCTGTAACCGATATCAGAATGCCTCTTTATCTCATGCCACTCCTGAGCTGTCAGTTTCCCAGGCTTATTCAGGACATTTTCTTTGATAGCAATTTTACCGATATCGTGCAAATAACAGGCAACACCCAGTCTCTTGATTTCAGTTCCCGATAAATTCAGGGCTTTTCCTATTTGAAGACATATTTTGCTCATTCTTTCCGAGTGCTGCTTTTCCCGGGGATTTCTCTCATGCAGAGAAGTGATAATATTGCTTACTGCCTTACCGCGCATACCTTCCTTTTCAATAATTTTGTTTTCGTACATTTTATCTTCGGCACTTTTAAAAACTTTCTCGATATCTTCGAAATTTTTCTTCTTTGTATCCCAACCAAAAGAAACACTGACACTCAAGGAATTGACACTTTCACTGGAATAAAGTTCTCTTATTCTATTGACGATTTTTTCAACTTCTTCTGTTTTTGTTTTCGGCAGGAGAACTACAAATTCATCTCCCCCCCAGCGCGCTACCAAATCATTTACTCTGCAAGCATTTTGAATAGCTGAAGCAACTTTCAGAATTAGTTCATCCCCTATGTCATGGCCAAAGGCATCATTGACCAGCTTTAAGCCATTAACATCCCCAATGATTATGGAAATAGGCAGATTCCTTTCAACATCCAGTCTTCTGATATCCATTTCAAAAAATCTTCTGTTATAAAGCCCTGTCAGTTTATCATGGTAGCTCAGATAGATTATCTCTTCTTCGGTTTTTTTGCGTTTAGTGATATCCTGAATTGTACCTATCAGGCGTACCGGATTACCCTGGCTGTCAAATTCCAAATCTCCGAGTCCATGAACCCAGCACTCCATACCGTTATTGATCATTATTATTTTGTACTCATAGTCAAATGGTATTTTTTCCATTTCTACCATAGAGTAATAATCATAAAATTCTTTGCGCCAATCCGGATGAATAACCTCAAACCAGCTTTCCATGTTGTGCGGATAAGTCTCATTAATTCCAAAAATCTCATTAAGTTCCGGAGAACACTTCCATATACCGGTTTTCATGTCAATCATATAACTGCCGATTCGGGCTACTTTTTGTGATACCAGCAATAACTGTTCCCGTTCTTTTAAGGCCTCCTCCATCTGCTTACGCTCGGTAATATCCACATAGTGCCAAAAACGGCCATATGATTTTCCGTTCAAATGCAAGGGGATATAATCACGCAAGCAGGTCCGGCCCCTGATACAGACCTCTTCATTTTTTACAGGTTGTTCCTTATCGGCCATTTCCTGTATTAGATCCACTTCCTCGTATAAATTCTGACAAGGATCCTTGATTCTTTGGTTAATTTCTTTAATTGTAAGTCCGATTAGATCTGCCGGCGAATCCTCAGAACCAAAAATATCACAAAAAGCCTGATTGACAAATTCCACCCTGTCTTCATTCGAAGTAAGTAAAATACTGGTATGCATGCCAGAAAGAACCATGCAAAATTGCAGTAAAGTGCTTTGCAGAGCCCGTCGTTTTTCCTCACTCTCCCCCAAGGCCTTTTCCGCTTCCTTGTAGGCGCTGATATCCTTGAGAAAACAGATCGCATTCTGGACTTTACCATAACTGTTCTTGCGGGGAGTTATTACAGCAAAATAGTAATCAAAGGTTTCTTTTTTAGGCAAACGAATCTCGACTGTATTATCCTCACCATGCTCAAATACCTGATTCAAAGCTGCAAATAATTTATCGGCTTCTTCCCTGACAAACACATCCCAAATCAATTTACCGATAATTTTGTCTGCACTTTTTCCTGCTATCTCAGCAAAAGCCCTGTTGACATATAGGTATCTACCCTCTGAATTTGAAAAGAAAATTGGCTCAGAGTATTTATCTATCAGCATATGATGTATTTCCTGAAGGTCCTGCATATAGTCTATTTTTCGTAACTCGTTTTTACTCATACCCAATTGTCCTTTCCACCGGTAAAGGTAAATTTGCTTATATTAATTCTTTAATTAGCTTCAAAATTCCTTTTTATTATATTAAAAATAAAATGCCCTGGCAAAGGACTTATATCCTATTATCAGAGCATTTATATGCTGGCATATTGTCTAAGGGCTGTTTCCGCTTCCTTACCAGCCTGTTTCAGGACATCTTCGGTTTGACTAATTTTCCCAAGTTGCTTCCAGTAAAGGAACAGCAGGGCATATCAATGATCGTGGTTATGCCGTCGGTAGCAGCCTGACGAGTGCCGGTTTGAAATGTTTCGCGATGGGTAAAGCCTGGATCCAATATGTTGGTCAAAATCGTATCATTGCCTTCATGGCGGGGAAAATACAAAGTCTTCGTTTTCGGTAACCAGCAACTCCGTAATTCTGACATCAGGAAATCCCAGCTGACCGGCTGTATTCAGATACTCCGCCAGAGCAGAATATTTTTCCTCTGGAAAAACACTGGCTTTAGCCAATTCAACACAACTGTAAGTATCAGCGCTGATCCTCAGAAAACCATCCCGGCATTTTAAAGCATACAATTTCACCGTTTCTCTTCCTTTCTCTTACTGTTGACATAATCATTACCTAAGCATCTGCCTTAGTAATAGTCAGGCAATTTATTCAGGCAATTATTGCAGAGCAGCTACTTGCCGGATTATTTCTTCCAGTTTGCTCAGGCCCTTCTCCTGGTCATGATTCTGTTCCTCTACCCACTGGCGCAGCTTGGCCATCGCCCGCCCGGAACTTATGGTTTCCCGGGCCTGGTGGTATCCATCCTTGATGTTCCTGCAGCGGTCAGTCAAATAGAGTATCAAGGCCGCATTAAGACAGACGATATCAGAACAGGCACCCCCATCTTTACCGCTTAATATGGCTATCAGGCGGGCAGCTTCCTGCTCTCTTTGGGCCAGCGGGGAAATTTCTTCTCTGGTTGCTCTTCTGATCCCGAATTCCTCAGGCAAAAAAGAATAATTAACAATACTGCCGTCTTCTTTTAATTCTGCAATAAAAGTTTCTCCCAAAGTGGAGGCTTCATCAATACCCTGAGTGCCGTCTTCAGACAGACCATGGATAACAAGAGCTTTTTTGTAGCCGATTTCTTTCATAACCATAGCCACCGGTTCCAGCATTTCCCTGGCATATACTCCCCGTACTGCATATTGGGGCAGAGCAGGATTAGCCAGAGAAGCTGCGATATTGAGGACGGTCCCAAAAGAAATCTGGGAGAGTATACGGCCCAATGCCTGGGGATGAACCTTGGGACTCATGCCGTTGAAAATACCGATTCCAGCCTTTTCAATGCTTCTTTTAACAATTTCAGAGTCACACTCCACATCAACACCCAATTCTTCCAGGATATCAACAGTTCCGCAAACGGAAGTGATTGCCCGGGCTCCGTGTTTGGCCATCGGGATTCCTTCAGCCGCAGCAATGACAGAGGCAGCTGTACTGATATTAAAGGTTTTTAAGGAATCCATCCCCGTCCCGCAGTTATCTGCCAGAGGGAAAGCGGCCTCAGGACTTACTTTTACTGTATCCAGCTCATAGATTGCTTCCCAAACACCGGCAATTTCTTCAGCTGTAGCCCCTTTGGCTGTAAGCGCAGCCAGGAAGGCTCCCTGGTGCATATCGGATTGTTCATTATTCAATATTTGATAAAACATTTCCCTGGATTCACTTCTGGTCATATCCTCGGAATTAATAAGTTTGGTCACCATACCGCCAAATGCTTTGGACTTTTCTGCAGACATGCTTATACCCCCTCAGTTTATTTGTGTCATTCAATTAATATTCGATTACGACAGACATTTCCGTCTTATTGCGCACCATCTCCAGGCCCTGCCACACTTCAGTTAAAGATATTCTTCTGGAAATCATATTTTTAACCTCAACAAGGCCCTCAGCCATCAGACTCAGGGCCTCCCGGTTATGACCGACAGAACAGCCATAAGCCCCGGCAACTGACAGTTCTTTATAGTGTATGAGATTTAAATCCTTTTCAGAAAAACTACCCCCGGTCAAACCGCTGAAAAAACCCAAACGTCCTCTTTTAGCGAGGAAATTTATTCCCTGGCTAAAGGGCTCCGTGCCGGGACAACAGGGTATGACCACATCCGCACCCCGACCCTGAGTGATCCTCCTTACTTCTTCAGGCATATTTCTCTTTCGGTAATCCAGCAGATAATCCGATTCGAAGTTTTCGGCCTTTTTCAGTCTTTCTTCTGTTTCTTCCAGAAGGATTATCTGCCTTACACCTTTGGCCCTAGCCAATTTGGCATTTAAAATACCCAAAGGACCGGCACCAATAATAAGGAGCTGGTCTTCCTTATTTACTCGCAAAGATTTCTGCATGTTCACACAGCAAGCCAAAGGCTCTGTCAGAGCAGCCTCCGCTAATGACAGTTCTTCCGGAACAGGCTGCAGCACCCCATTGTTTACTCCGGCAGCAGGCACCAGAACATATTCGGCAAATCCTCCGTTGAGATGAAATCCCAAAATTTGCATGGAGTCACACAAATTATCCTGGCCCCGCAAACAATAGCTGCAGGTACCACAGGGAATTCCAGGAGCCACCTGCACTCTGTCACCTTTGGAAACCGAGGCAACTCCACTGCCTGTCTGGACAACCGTTCCGGCAATTTCATGTCCCAGGATCCTGGGCAGCTTTAAATCCCGCTGACCCTGACTTAAACACTTCATATCCGTCCGGCAAATGCCGCAGACCCCTGATTGGACTAAAACCTCACCCGGGCCACAGTCCGGAATCGGCCTGTTTTCCAGTGTTAATTCTTCCAGGCCCTTCAATACCGCTGCTTTCAATCTGTCCCTCCTTAAAAAAAAAATAAAAATCCACAGCCAAAGCTGGCGTGGATTTTCCATCATCCTCACCTACCGTTTTCCCTCGAAACGGTTCAGTCAATTTCAGGCAGGTCTCCTGACTCAGGTTCATCATTCCAATGCCACCTTCCCCCTTGCGGAGTGGTCCTGGCATCAATTCACCTTCACAGTGGCGGGCCCGCCCGGGAATTACACCCGGTTCCCTATTCTTCCTTCTCAAAGGACACCTGAAACGTATTTATTTCACAACAATTATAATTAACAAACCTTCTGCTGTCAATTATCATTTGACATCAGACCTGGCAATTGAGCAACGACCAGATATTCTCTACCAGCGTCTGGTGCTGCCGCCACCGCCGCCCCAGCCACCGCCGCCGCCGAAACCACCCCCTCCGCCACCGCCGCCTCTGCCCCGAAATAGCAACCCTAATATCAGGCCGAGAAAAAAGCCGTTAAGAAAGCGGTGGTCAAAATAAAGCAGCAAAATAAGCAGGACCACAAAGAGGATTTTCAGCCAGAAAGGTATGGCTCCGGCGGCTGTTGCTGCTGCAACAGCAGACTGGGCCTGGGGAGGACTTATCTCTACAGTTACCTGATACTCTTTGGCTACTTCCTGGACCAAGGCCCTGTAACCATTAAGAATGCCCTGGTTATAATCGTTGTTTTGAAAATAGGGTATCATATATTCGTCCTGGATCTGCCCTGTCTTAGCATCAGGCAAGGCCCCCTCCAGACCGTAACCGACCTCGATCCGGGAAACCCTTTCCTGCGGGGAAACCAGTACCAGCAGGCCATTGTTCAAATCCTTATCCCCGATCCCCCATTCCCGCAGAATAGCCAGGGCATAGTCTTCAGGAGCTGCTCCGCCAAGGCTATTCACAGTAACAACTGTAATCTGGGCCTTGGTCTTTTGGGCCAGGGCAGCAGAAGTTTGCACAATGGTTTCTTCAGTGGTTTGATCAAGAACATTGGCCTGGTCCAAGACGTAAAATTGACTTGAAGGCTGAGGGACAGAAACAGCGGCCCTTAACGGAGATGCTATTGCTGCGAGAAACAGGATCAGCAAAATTAAGAATTTTGTTCTCTTCATGCAGCATCATTCCCTTCGTTACATTGCCTGCCTTATTGGGAAAAATCAACTGCCGGGACTTCACCGGCCTTTTCACTTGCCTGGAAATAATCTCTTAGCTGAAAACCAAATAACCCGGCATAAAGCGATGTCGGAAAAGTTTTTATTTTGGCATTATACACCTGAACCGAGTTGTTATAATCCATGCGGGCCACGGCTATCCGGTTTTCCGTGCCAGCCAGTTCATCCTGCAAAGCCCGGAAATTAGCATCTGATTTGAGCTGGGGATAATTTTCGGCAATTGCCAATAGTCTTCCCAAGGCACCTGTTAAAGCCTGGTCGGCATCTGCTGCCTCTCCCACGGTAGCCGCGCCCGCCAATTTCGCTCTGGCTTCAGCAACCTGAGTAAAAATATCTTTTTCCTGGGCAGCATATCCCTTGACGGTCTCCACCAGATTAGGGATCAGATCAGCTCTTCTCTGTAACTGATTTTGGACTTGACTCCAGCTGCTGTTGACACTTTCCGAGATTTTGACCAGGTTATTATAACCGGAAATTAACATCATGCCCAAAATTACAACTACAGCAATTGGAATTAACCATTTTTTCATTATTGCCCCTCCTTATTTATTAAACTGCTTCATAAAAAAGGATATCATTCATTATCCATTATCGGCAATTCAATATCTTTTCCTGTTTTTTTTACGCTGATTTTTACTTTTTCTATGCGTTTTCCCTTAACTTCCTCAACCTTAAAAATAATATCATTATATTCTATAATACATTCTTCTCCCTCAGCCGGAATATGCCCCACCAGTGTTATCAGCAAACCTCCCAAAGTATCATAATCCTCCGCCTCCTCATCCAGGTTCAGCGGCAATTGGTCATTTAACTCGGCAATCGAGATTATCCCTTTGACCAGATAAGTACTGTCATCTATTATGTTGATATCGTTATCTTCAACATCATACTCATCCTGGATTTTACCCATAACCTCTTCAATCAGATCTTCCATAGTAACTATACCGGAAAAACTGCCATACTCATCAATTAAAATAGCAATATGATTTTTGGTATTTTGAAGTTCCTTGAATAATTCATCTATATTTTTTCTTTCCGGAATAAAATACGCCGGACGGATGATACTCTCGATGTCAACATTATCGAAACCGCTTTTACGCGCTTCCATACAATAATCTTTCATGTTAAGGATACCCACTATATTATCGCTGTCACCTTTAAAAACTGGTATCCTGGAATATCTCTCTTCCAGCAGTTCGTCCAGATATTCGCTTAAAGGTTTCTCCAGGTTAATCGAATAGACCTCGGTCCGGGGCGTCATGATCTGTTTCGCCACTTTATTGTCAAATTCGAAAATACTGTCAATCATTTCTCTTTCTGTTTCATTAATAGCCCCGTGTTCCTGACCCACTTCAACCAGAGATCTGATTTCTTCCCTGGAGACCTTCTCTTCCAGGTCACTGCTATCTATACCGGTGATTTTTATGAGCAAATTAGTAGAAAAGGAAAGGAGCTTTACAAAGGGGACTGCTGCTTTCATGATAAACCAAACAGGTTTGACGGCAAAAAGAGCAATAGACTCCGTTTTGCGCATGGCAAGTCTTTTGGGGTACAATTTTCCCAAAACGAGAATGACGTATGATAATATCAGCGTAACCAGGACCAAGGCCAGTTCCTGACTATAGGGTATATTAATTTTTTGTAAAACATAAGCCAAACGACCTGATATACCAGTGGCAGCATAAGCACTGGCAAAGAGACCGGCAAAAGTTAGGCCTACCTGAATTGTTGACAAAAATTTTGTAGGTTCACGCATTAATTTTTCCAAAAGAAGGGCCTTTTTATGGCCTTCCTCCGCCAGGAGTCTTAGTTTATTTTTGTTTATAGAGACAATCGCAATCTCTGCTGCAGCAAAAAAAGCATTGACCAGGATTAAGATAGCAATCAGTAACAATTGTAAGGCAAGACTCGCAGTTTCCGCGTCAGATTCCATGTCAGGCTTCCTTTCTGAAAAAACAATCCTTTCCTCTCAAGACAAGTCCCTTCTTATTTATAACGAATTACCTCAAATCTCTCCAGTTCAACTCTTTCAGAATCGCCTATTCCGGCCTTCTGCCGAGCAATAGCAACCTGTTTTTGAGGTGTATCCACACCTTCCAGATCGGGTAAAAGAAGCCCTCTGCGTAATCCGGAACTTACAATCACGCCGTACTTTTTAACATCCAAATCCTGAATCGAATCAATCCTTTCCGGTTCTCCGAGGACATCGACTGAATAATCAAGCTCAGCCAGCTCATTTTTCTGCACCGGCTGAAACCGCGGATCTTCAGTCCCGGAACTTATGGCATTATGCATGATCTCCTCGGCAATATTTTTCCGGACAGGACTGATAGTACCAATGCAGCCCCGCAACTGGCCATTTTTTTTAATGGATACAAAAACGCCTGCCCTCTTATTCAATAACTCAGGGAGAAGATCCGTGGGCATTGCTATGTTTTTATGCTCCCTGACATAAGTTTCCAGCGTTTCCCGGGCCAGCCTCACATAGTCGCTTTCCTTTTTTCTCATTGCAGCCAGTTCTTTTTCCTTATCATGCCTGAAGGCACTGACGATATCCTTTTCTTTATCTTTCCCAAGAACATTAACTTTAGCAACCAGGTAGCCGACACCAAAAGGTCCTTCATAAGAAAATACATCTGTTTTAATCTTGTATCCGGCAAGTGCTCCCAGCATCACAATAAAGGAACGGGTACCGCATTCCCCGGCAATTTCCATAAAATTTTCATCTGTCCTGATTAGGTCAGCAACAGCTCCGTCCCTAAGTTTACTTATCAGATACTGGTCATACACCTGTCCTTTCGGATGATAGCCGCTGGGGGCGTCAGCCGTTAGTCTGTGGGACAGATCCCCGCTGGCTACGTAAACAACATTTTCTGACGAAAGAGCGACGGCCTCAGCCAGACATTTGCCAAATTTATATAACTCAGAAAGCGGCATAAAAGGCGTGGATATATGCACCAGCCGGAATTTCGGGAGTTCTTTTTTAATAAAATAAAGCGGTACCAGCGCTCCATGATCCAGCATGTCCAGGATACCGTACTTTTCTTTTATTCTGCTGCTCAAGCCGCCGGCATTGATCCCAGCCAGTTCCGCCTGCTTTATTATAAGAGTAATAAGATCATTGTTATTTTCAAAATTCAGCTCCAAAGTCTGGCAGCCGAATGCCCTGAAATTACCTGAGAGAAATTCCAGATTGGATATATAGATAAAATCTCTGAAAGAAGGGGCATGCGGTGACGAAAGGATGATCGTTGTCGGCTTGTCCCGGGCAATTTCCCTGGCTGCTCTCTTGACTGCTGAAATGGTCTTTGCAGCATCCTTCTCTCTGCCTTGACCGACCTCAGGAACTATTATAGGAGGGTGAGGCAGAATATAACCACTTATTATATTTCCCATTATTAGTACCTCCTTATTTTTTGCCTTGAGATCACCGGAATTTTTGAATATTTTTTATTTTCCTAATATTAGCACTTCCCGGACAGCTTATTCAACATCTATAATATCCCGAGCGCTGTTTTATAATATTTCTCTTTCGATATGGATAATCTCCGCCTCAGTATTCGCTTCGATAAAATTCAGCACGCCATCAATTATACTGTCTGTCAGGCTTCTCTCATTAGTGACACAAGCCAGTCCCAGTACAATAGTCTGGTGGGTATCCTGTTCAGCCACTTCCGCTATCGAAACATTGTATTTATTCCGCACCTTGTTACATATGCTCTTGACCGTCATGCGCTTGTCTTTGAGTGAATGCACCCAGGGCGCATAAAGCTTGATTTTTATTGTACCGACAATCATTACTGTCCCTTTCCTGAACATTTTTCAAATCTTTTCATAATATTGACTAATAGAGAAATAATGTTAAAGTCCTCCGGCGGACGCAGCGCGAGAGGACTTATTTTTTTGGATTATTATTCATCATATAAATATAAGCCTATTGGAGATAAATTTTCAGACGGCGAAACTCCGTAATTTTGTTTGAATTTTATTCTTTCACAGGCACCTTGTTTTTTACCATTACAATATTTTCTTACGAATCCTTTTATAGCATACTTTTTTGTTTCACCATATTTTTTCATAAACCCGCAAGTCAGTATATCAGAACATAGATCAGAACAATTTTTCATTATCTTTACCCTCCCATGCTACATCTCTACTTTGTTATTATCTCACATATACCATGTCGAAATCAGCAAAAGCTTGTCAGATTGCTTTCTTTCTATCATAAATTTATTTTCAACCCTAATTTTATAATTTCATTTCGCTCTAATATGTTGTAATTGATAAATCTGGTAATTCTATTTTTAATGCAAATATTTTCTTTTTATGGCATAATGATATCAAATAAATATAAAGGGGGTTATGCTATGTTAAAGAGTTTGACTCAATACCAAGGGATATACCTTCCAATCCTGGCGGCAATACTTATTTTTGTTCTGGGATGGATCATCGCTAAGCTGATTGTTTCCGGTCTTAATAAGTTTATGAAGAAAAACAAATTTATTAACGAAAAAGTAATCCACAGATTCAGCGAAAAAAATGCCCTCCTGACTGTTAATTTCATTACCAAAGCCATCTATTATTTATTAATGCTCTTTGTCCTGATTGCCGTTTTTCAGGTACTGGGTCTATCCATTATTACCCAGCCCTTAAACAGCCTTCTCAGTGTGACCTTCGCTTATTTACCTCAATTACTGGGAGCTGCCATTCTTTTGCTGATAGCATGGGCCATTGCCACCCTGCTCAAGCAAGCAGTGCTGACTTTCTTCACTAAGACCAATATTGGTGAAAAAATCGAAGGTCAGATCGAAGGCGACCGGGAAAAAGTAAAATTAGGTACTACTATTGCGGAACTGTTATACTGGCTTGTGTTTATACTCTTCTTACCGGCTATTTTAAGCGCTCTCTCGCTCAATGGTTTGCTGCTGCCTATTCAAAATATGGTTAATATAGTATTGGGTTTTATCCCCAATCTATTTGCCGCTGCTGTTGTCCTGATCATAGGCTGGTTTGTAGCCAAGTTATGCAAAAATATATTTACCAATTTTCTCAAAGCCTTGAAAGTTGATGATTTCGGCCAGAAATCCGGATTGACTGTGGAGGAGGGTAACAAGAGTTTATCCGAGATTTTAGGAATGGTTATCTATATCATCATTCTGATCCCGGTTATTATTTCAGCTCTGAATATCCTGGGGTTGGAAGGTCTAGCCAGGCCTGCTACTGACATGCTGGCTGAAATATTTGTTTTTGCCCCGGTATTGGTCTCAGCCTTTTTCATTGTAGCCTTTGCTTACTTCATAGGTAAAATGATCGGTGAACTGACCGCCAGTCTGTTAAGCAAAATTGGCTTTGACCGGGTACTTTCCTTGATCGGTATCAGTGAGTCCAGGATTAATCTCTCCCAGTTAGCCGGTAAACTGGTTATTATCTTAATTGTCCTGGTAGCTTCCCTGGAAGCAGCCAATATCCTGGGTTTCTCCAGACTATCAAGTTTAGTGGAACAATTTATTATTCTGGCCGGAAATGTTCTGGTCGGGGTAATTATTGTAGGTGCAGGTTTGTATATAGCCAATCTGGTGGCTGATCTGATTAAAAAGTCGGGAGCTAAAAATGCCGGCATACTGGCCCTGGTAGCCAGGGTGGGCATCTTGGTTCTGACCATAGCCATGGGTTTAAGCCAAATGGGTCTGGCCTCCGATATCATTAACTGGGCCTTTATTAGCCTGGCCGGATCTTTAGCAGTTAGCTTTGCCATTGCCTTCGGTTTTGGCGGCAGGGATTTGGCTGCTAAAAAACTGGCCGAACTGGATAATAAAATGAAACAAAACACCTGATGAATCATTCCAAATAAATACAGCCATAATCACTTAGTCAGGGCACTTGGGATACAGATACAGAGGACTCTCTGCCTTCAGATACAAATCTGAGATGGCAGGGAGTCTTTTGTATCTCCCCCATGCCATTGGCACAAAAGTTCTTCAATATTCTTCTGCCTGATATACACGATCAAATTATCTAGACATTGCCAAGATGGATGTATTTCAGGCCGGCATTTTTACCTATTATCCTGGCAGTTTCCAATGTTTCCAGCGGAGTAATCGGGGTATCCAGCATTTTCCAGGCGGGAAAAAACCTGCTGATATGCCAGGGGACGTCTGCACCAAGTTCTCCAGCAATAAGTTGGGCAATTTTTTCCAATTGCTCCGGCTTATCATTTATACCTGGTATAACCAAAGTAGTGATTTCAACATGTACCCCTTCCTGACAGAGGTATTTTAAATTTTCCATAATGGGTTCGGGCCTCGCACCACAATATTTTTCATAGACGCCGTCATTGGGCCCTTTGTAATCCACATTGGCAGCATCAAGATAAGGAATAATGGCCTCAAGTGTTTCCCGTGACATATAACCATTGGTCACCCAGACATTTTTCAGTCCCTCTTTCCTGGCCAAGATCATGGTATCCAAGGCATATTCCACGAAAATTGTCGGTTCAGAATAAGTATAAGCTATAGAAGGACAGGCATATTGGAGAGCACGTTTGACATGTTCTTCCGGAGAAACAGATATGCCCTCAATTGGTTTATTGGGTTTGGGTCCTTGCGATATCTCCCAGTTCTGGCACCAGGAACAGCGGAAATTACAGCCAACAGCAGCAAAAGAATAGATTTTGGTTCCAGGCAAAAAGTGATAAAGCGGCTTTTTCTCGATGGGATCAATGTTGACTGCTATAGCCTTGCCGTAATTCAAAGCAATGAGTTTACCCTGGCGATTTTCCCGGACGCCGCAAATCCCTCTCTTGCCTTCCGCTATTGTACATCGATGGTTACAAACAGCACATTTTACTTTGCCGTCACCCAGTTTACTGTACAACATTGCTTCTTTCATATTCAACTCCTCCTCTATTCCAATGCCTGTCTCAACAATTCTGCTTTATCAGTCTTTTCCCAGGGGAGGTCAAGATCATCTCTTCCAAAGTGGCCATAAGAAGCTGTTTGTAGATATATCGGTCTTCTCAAGTCAAAATCCCGGATAATCGCTGCTGGTCTCAAATCAAAATTCTTTTTTACAAGTTCAGCAATTTCTTCTTCTTTTATTCTGTTTGTTCCGAAAGTATCCACCATTACTGCTACTGGACGGGACATACCTATGACATAAGCCAGCTGAATTTCGCATTTATCTGCCAGCCCTGCAGCCACAATATTTTTGGCTGCATATCTGGCAGCATAAGTTGCCGAGCGGTCTACTTTGGTAGGGTCTTTGCCGGAAAATGAACCGCCGCCGTGTCGGGAATAACCGCCATAAGTATCGGCGATAATTTTCTTCCCGGTCAGTCCGGAATCTCCCTGAGGTCCGCCGATTACAAATCGGCCTGTAGCATTTATATAATATTTTGTCTGTTCGTCCAGCAGTTCAGCCGGCACTGTAGTTTTAATGACTCTGGCAATAATATCCTGCCTGATCTGTTCCTGTGTTACATTTTCGGCATGTTGACAGGCAATGACCACAGCCTCAACCCGTACAGCCTCATTACCGCGATATTCTACTGTAACCTGTGTCTTTCCGTCAGGCCGTAAATAGGGTAATTCACCATTTTTGCGGATGGCGGCTAATTTATGAGCTAATTTATGGGCCAATGAAATGGGCAGCGGCATCAGTTCCGGAGTTTCCTTACAGGCAAAGCCGAACATTATTCCCTGATCGCCGGCTCCGAGCAGGTCCATTTCATCTTCGGAGCCTTTTTTATGTTCACTGGATTTATTCACCCCCAGGACAATATCTGCTGATTGTTCATCAATGCCGATAAGGACTGCACAGCTGTCGCCATCAAAACCAAATGGAGCACTGGTATAACCTATGTCCCTGATTATTTTTCTGGCAATGCCCGGAATATCGACATAGCAGGTTGTTGTTATTTGTCCGGCAATCAGAACAAGTCCCCTGCTTACCGAAGTATCACAAGCAACTCTCCCTTGGGGGTCCTGAGCCATTATGGCATCTAAGATACCATCGGATATCTGGTCACAAATTTTGTCAGGATGTCCTTCTGTTACAGATTCTGAAGTAAAAAACCATCTTTTCATTCTTATGCCCCCTTTCTCTCGCTCTTATTGCCTGACAAGCCTGTTGTCTGACGTTTATTCACCTCCTGCACAAAGCTCTAATAAAAAAACCGACCTTGTATGGTCGGTTACGCTGCCAGCTCACTGCGGGGTATAAGCGTCCAAATGCACCCCCGCATTCATCGCTTCCACCTTGGAATATTATTCTTATAATATAAGAATATATCATCCCTGCTTAAACTTCAAGATCTATCAGAATTTTTTGAATTTTTATAGATACAATATCATTTCACATTTTCACATACTGTTGGAATAAACATTTGTCACGTTTTACCACTTCAAAATTCAAAAAAATTGCCAGGCAAATCTGCCAGGCAATTTCATTGTTATTAGTACCTCCTGAAATAAAAGGTCAGGCTGATAATTTATTTTGTGAATAATTAGCAAGACTAATAATAACTATCGTTTTGCCGGGACCAGCAGAATTGAAGCTGATGAATGTCTTGTCAGATTGTTACTGACACTGCCCAGGTAAACTTCTTTGACAAAACCACGGCCCTGACTACCCATAACGACCATGGGTATTTTTCGCTCATTGATAACTTTCATGATTTCAACAGAAGGGGAACCGCAGAGCAGGCAAATATCTATCTCTGCATCTCCCAAGTTCTGCAATTCTTTTTTCAAATCCTCCAGTCTCTGAGCATCAATAATATTGAATTTTTCCAGACGTTCGGCAGCCAATAATTCTTCCTTGGCAAGATCTTCCGGTGTATCGATTACATTGTATTTTTCAACTCGATGTGCCAGACGCGGATTAATACGCGAAGGATCCTGAACGTGAACAAGTGTTATCTTTTTGACACCATCTGTGACCATTTTCTTCACATACTCAAAAGCAAGACCGGCATTTTCCGAGAAATCAGTGGGAAATAAAACATGACTGGTCAAATCAATTTCTGGAACGGTACTCAGATCTTCCTCAGGTCTATAAGCAATTCTTATCAATAACACTGGTTTGCTGGCCTGGTGAATGACTTCATGGGCAACCACACCGAAAAAGACTTCTCCCATCAGAGAATACTCAGCAGCTCCAGCCACTATCATGGAATAGCCTTCCTCCACGGCTATCCGGGTTACTTCCTTCCTGATATAGCCGGGAACCACTCTGGCTTGAACCTCAAAGCCCTGCTCAAGCAACACTTCTTTCTGCTTATTAAGGTTTTCTTCCAAAATAGCATTGAATTGAGACGATAATGTTGCCTTGACTTCATGGGGATGCAGGCATTGTAATAGCAAACACTCCTTGGTCCCTAATTTTTGCAGACTTTTGAGCTGTTTAAGTACATAAAAAGCATCCGGCGATGTTTCTGAAGCAATAACTATTCGTTTAAACATAAAACTCCTCCCACCTTATATAAAATTTGGAATTGGAGAACCTGGCCAGATATAACTTATATTTGTTTGAATTTCCAGACTAGGTATCAAATTTATTTATTAGGTAGAATTATACATGAACAATCTGGCCTTTTCAATCTCCTGCAGCATGTATCCAATATATCTTTTGTGGAAATAATTACTGGTCTGCGGCAAACGCCGGCAGACCAGCAATTAAGGCTAAGTCAGGTGATACATCTAGTCTTCAGTCGTGGCAGAAGCTCTGTTGGAATAGTCGCTGGTGCCGTCATCATTATGGGACCGGACTTTGTAGTAGTAAGTTCTGTCGGCGTCCAGATCCTCATCTGTATACTCCGTATCATCCACAATAGCAATTCTTCGGTACGTTCCCGTAGCCGTGGTGGACCGATAAACATAATATTCATCGGCATCTCTGACAGAATCCCAAGTCAGCTCAATTTCGCTGTCGCTGATAGCGTCTGCTTCCAGATCTTCCGGGGCATCCAATTCCTCTTCTTCATCTTCAGTCGTATCATAATCCCTGTTAGAATAGTCGCTGGTACCGTAACTGTTGTAAGCTTTGACTTTATAGAAGTAAGTTCTGTCAGCGTCCAGATCATCATCTGTGTATTCTGCTTCATCTACAGTAGCGATCTTTACATAATTTCCGCTTGATGAAGTAGCCCGATAAACATAATAACCATAAGCATCATCGACAGATTCCCATTCCAGTTCAATCTCGGAAGAGCTGACTGCCTCAGCAGTTAAACCTTCCGGAACATCAGGAATATCTGTTGCCTCACCGGTTGTTGATCTCCCCAGGGTACTTAAGACAGCTGTGGAAATTGCGCCTGTACCGCCGAAAGCCGCAAAATTATCAATACTTTGATCTTCCAGATAATTCAAGACGGAGGAGCTGACAGAATCACTCACCAGCAAGAGAGGCGCTTTTTCCCGGGCTGCCAAGGCAGAACCTGCCAAGGCATCGGGGTAATTCCTGCCTGTAGCCACATAACTTGTACCGAAATCCAGGCTGTCTTCAAAATATCTGATAACAGCCAGATTGGTGGCATACCTGTCATCTCCGCTCAGACGCAGAGGTGAAGGCAACTGATTGTAGACATTGGTACTGACTACACCTGTTCCCCCAACCACAATTGTGTCATCCACTTCCCTGTTCAGATAGGAAAGCAAACCAGTTGGCAGACTGTATTTCTCTGTAAGCAGGATAGGATAGCCTTTCATTCCGGCTATGGGAGCAATTGAGAGGGCATCAGGGAAGTTATCTCCTGTTACAATTATAGCCTGATCGAAAGAGTCCAATTCCTCAGCTACAAGCTGCGCTGTTTCATAGCGATCACTGCCGGCAATCCTAGTAACATCAATTCCCATATCCTCAATCTGATCTTCCACGGATGAGGAAATCACACCTGTTCCCCCGATGAGAAAAACATTTTCCACATCAAGGCGCCTCAATTGTGTCCTGGTTTGTTCTTCCAACCGAAATCTTGAGGTCAGCAGGATTGGCGCCTCATGTTCTGCTGCCAGGGGTGCCCCGCATAAAGCATCTGGGAAGTTCTCCCCGCTGGCAATAACCGCATAATCTGAAGTTGTCCAGCCATTTTCAGCAATTTCGGCAGCAGTGGCATAGCGGTCCGCACCAGCCAGCCGGTAGGTATTCCCGACTTCTCCCGAAGTGCCGTCGCGTTCCGTCGTGGCCGAAGCCCTGTTGGAATAACCGCTGGTACCCTCATCATTGTGCGCCTTGACTTTATAATAATAGGTAGTGTTTGCCGTCAATCCAGTATCCGTGAATGACTCGTCATCAACAGTCTCAATTTTCGTATACGTTCCCGAGGAAGTCCTGGATCGGTAAACATAGTATTCATCTGCCTCGGATACGGAATCCCAGGTCAGTTCGATTCTGCTGGAACTCAAAGCCTCAGCATCCAAATCCTCGGGTTCATCAGGGGCCTCAGACTCTGTCGTGGCATAGGCATAGGCTGATTTGGCGCTTTCGTTTCCGCTGCCGCCAAAATTGTTATAGGCTGAAACCTTATAGTAGTACCTCCTATCTGCCGACAAGCCTGAATTGGTGTAGGAAGTGATCTTCACATTAGTGGCAATTCTGGAATAGGTCCCTGTTGCGGAAGTGGCTCTGTAAATATAGTAAGAAACAGCATCCTCCGCAAAATCCCAGGTCAGCCTGATCTCATCAGAGTTGACAGCTTCGGCATCCAGATTTGTTGGTACTGCAGGCAGACCGCTGGGCAAATCAGTCTTGGCGGAAACTACTGCCGAGTAGGCACTCGTCCCTTTGCTGTTACGGGCCTGCACTTTAAAATAATAGGTGGTATCCGCACACAGTTCGGTGGCAGTGTACGTTAGAGTAACCACTGTAGCAATATTGGTATAAGTTCCGCTTGATGATGTAGACCTGTATACCAGATAAGAAGTTGCCCCATCAGATTCGTCCCAGTCCAAGTCGATTTCGCTGGAACTGGAAGCAGCAGCTGTTAAATTTGTGAGTACCGGCGGTTTTGCAGCAGCTTCAGATTCTGTCGTTGCAGAGGCATAGTCTGATTTGGCGCTCTCATTTCCGCTGCCGCCAAAGGTGTTGTAAGCTGATACTTTGTAGTAGTATGTCCTGTCTGCTGCCAAGCCTGTGTTGGTATAAGATGTGATTTTCACATTACTGGCAATTCTGGAGTAGGTCCCTGTTGCGGAAGTGGCTCTGTAAATATAATAGGAAACAGCATCCTCAGCCGCATCCCAGGTCAGCTTGATCTCACTGGAACTCAGAGCATTGGCATCCAGATTTTCGGGTACTGCCGGCTCACCACTTGGATCCTCGGTTTTGGCAAAAGCTACCGCCGAGTAAGCACTTGTACCATCGTCGTTATGGGCTTTTACTTTGAAATAATAAGTGGTTTGGGCACTCAGTCCATCAGCGGTATAAGCAGATTCAGTGATATCCGAGGCAATACTGGTGTAAGTCCCGCTTGATGATGTAGAAATATAGACAAGATAGGAGGTTGCACCATCAACATCATCCCACTCCAGGTCGATTTCGCTGGAACTCACAGGAGTTGCCTCCAGACCCGTTGGTGCCGACGGAGTTGCAGCCAGCACAGTATTGGGCAAGAACAGGGCTGTCAGTACCAAACAAAGAATTACGGCTGGTAAAAAAGCTCTCTTTTTCTTCACCTTTCTCCCTCCTTTTCCTCCTAAAACACAAAAACCGACCTTGTGTGGTCGGTTACGCTGCCGGCTCATTACGAGGGATAAGCGTCCAAATGCACCCCCGCATTCATCGCCCCCTGTTGGAAGATAACTCTTCTTGATTATAAGAATATATTATTTATTACAAAACTTCAATACTTCGGTAAATTTTTGTTAACTTGTTCGCTTTCCGTCAGTCTTGATCATCTGTTATATCAAAAGGCCAGACTTCCGTGCTGACCAAAGGATATCCCATTTTTGCCCAGGCATCAGTTCCGCCCATAACATTAATGACTTTATTTGTGCGGCTGTGTCGCAGCATGAGGCTGGCAGCCAAGAGCGAACGGCTTCCGGTATTACAGATAAAAGCTACCGGCTTGTCACAGTCTTCCCATTCTCTGTAACGGCGGCGTACGTCAGGGGCAGGAGCATGAATAGAATCAGGAATATGGGCAAGATCAAACTCGCTTTTCAGACGCACATCCACAAGGATCAGGTCCTTAGCCAGCCAGCGCATCTGGAGTTCCTCTGCTGAAATATTTTCTATTCTGGCAGTCTTCAGGCCGCTGGCAGCCCAGGCTGTCAGCCCGCCATGCAGATAACCAGCCACATTATCCAGTCCGACGCTATAAAGACCTCGAAGTGCTTTCTCCAGATCATTTTGGGACTCTGTTACAAGCAACAGGGTTTTTTCCGGAGATAGGACCCAGCCGGCAAAAGTAGCGAAATTGCCTTTAACACTTAGGGCATATGCACCCGGTATATGTGCTGAACAAAAAGGAATTGGATCCCTGGTATCAACAACAAGACATCCCATTGCTGCCATTTGCAGAAATTCCCCGGGATTATAAGCTTTGGGTTGGGGCAATTCACTAATTAGGTTCGGTCCTAACCTGTTGATTCTGGAGCAGCGGCTGAAATGATCAGGTACTTCTGGCATTCCTGATAATAGCTGCTTGATAAACTCCTTCTCGGGGTGGATATTCAAAGATTTGTTATATAAACGTTCCGTACCAATAGTGGATGTTAGTTTAGCGGAAAGCTCCTTACCACACAGCGAACCGGCACCATGGGCCGGATAAACCTCCAGTTGATCGCCAAGTTTTTCGATCCGACGCAAACTGTGATAAAGGAATAAGGCCAATTCCTCTTTAATATAGGGAAATAAATCGGGCCGACCCACATCACCAACCAAAAGAGTATCACCGCTGAAAACGAGTACCGGAACAAGTCCTTTCTCCATATCGGCAACTGTCAGAACAGAGCTTTCCGGGGTATGACCCGGGGTTTCCAGCATCTTGATCAGGAATTGGTCATGTTTGAATTCCTCCCCGTCACTTAGCCCATAATGGGGAAATACTGCCTCAGCCTTTTTAGAGATGAAGATTTCCACTCCAGGAATTTGGGCCAGTTCCATGTGTCCTGAGATAAAGTCAGCATGGAGATGAGTTAAAATAACAGCAGTGATCGGAAGCTTCAAAGTTTCCGCAATCTGGAGATAGCGGGATACATCGCGGGCCGGATCCACAACAATACAGGATTTCCTGCCGCTGATAAGATAGGAAAGATGGGCTAATCCCGGTGTATAAATCTGCCTGAATTCCATATGATCAACCTCCCTGTTTATCCGGATAAATATATTTGTCAAACAAGACAGATAAATAGGAGAACAGCTCATGAGCCAGGCTAGACTTATGAGCCGTTTAACTGATTAGATTATTTGATAATATGTAATAAAAAAGCACTGTTCAAGCATCTATATTCATTAATTGAATAAGAAGTTTAACAAGTGCCGATTGTTGATCGATTCCCGGATACCGGATAATTCAAATTCACTCTAACACAACAATTCAGCATTTAAACTCCGTTTTATTCCCAACCAGATCTCAAAAGTTTTCCCTGGAACTGGTGTTAACTGGTGTTAAATCGATAATTTGTGTGTTAAACCTGAAATTACAGTAAGCTGACGATTATCTGAATCTCAGGAAGGCAGCTGCCTCAGATCTCATTGTATTGTTTGTTGGTGGCAATAAGGTAGATAATTTCGAAGATACCTGCTGTATTTATAACCAGCAGGGCGATATACCAGCCAAGATGTCGGAGACGGGCAGCCCGCCATAGAGCCATACCTTTCCAGAAGACAGACCAGATAATCAAGGGATACAGAATCCAACTGTTCCAAAGATTCATAATCAGCATCTTCAATCTCTCCCTTCAATCTTTAGTTTTTTTCAGTATACCATGACCTGTCCGGCGATGGATACCTGTTTCAGCCTATTATTTGAGTATTTGCCGTGTTTATTGATCGTCCGGACAAGCGTGATGTATATTATTTGATATGCCTGATAATCGCTATCTATAATAACTTCGATGTTTAAACCGGCAGAGCAGCAAATTATTACGAAAAGTGCTATACTAATATCTATAGCAGTTGTTCATCAGATAACCTGCTCACAGATAAACGCTGCTATCATCAGACTCGTATATTTATGAGAGGGGTGGTTTTGATGCCAAGAGTGTTTCCTAATAATAAATATTGGTTGAGAGGCGGCCGTCTGAATCAAAAGCGTCATATTGATATGACAGAAGAAGAAAAAATTAATATTGCCAGATGTTCCGGAATAAAGAATACTCATCCCTGCAAGAAACCTGTATTCAGATGTTCCGAATGCGGTAATTATGGCTGTACCCAGGAAGTTCCGGATAAATGTTCCGATCAGGGCTTCAAAAAACGACAAATGTCTTAACTGCGGTGTAACCGGCAGCCGTATACCGATAATGGAAAAAGAATTTGCCAATTTTATTGCCGAATGGGAGAAAAATGACATCTAAACGGCATAAATAGAACCAAAACCAGCTGACCCCAAAACCCTGGAGCAGCCCCTGTGGCTTTCTTCCAGGGTTTCTTCTTAATAACGCAGGTTATAACCTCGGAAAAATCACCAATTATTCTCGAATCTTATAATCCAGGCCTCCCTGATTTGCTCCTCAACTATTTTGCGGGATATATTGAACCAGCTCAGGCATTTGTCCAGCAGAAGAGAATCTCCGGTAACAATCCTTTCTGATTTCAAAAGAAAAGCATCGGCATTGGGAACCATTTCTACTTCTATAGGCATAGCCCAGGCAGCTGAATGCTCCAGAATCAGTTTTTTCAGCTTGCCGGAGTTGGAAACCGGGGCATCCAGATAAAACTTAACCTCCGGCACGGCTAAACTTTCCAGGGTCTGCTGAATCAGCTGCAAGGCTTTTTCAGTCTGAGCAATAATT
>DDXI01000191.1:14534-30494 GCA_002347475.1 Peptococcaceae bacterium UBA2264 | reverse complement strand
ATAGTCTAAAGCATGAGAAGAAACTTCCATAGCCACCAGACTGACTTTTTCCTCCAGCATTTCGGCCAGAAGCCTTTGTATTTCACAAGCCTCCGGAGTAGTGCGTTTCCCTGGTATTTGCCGGCCGGCAATACTTGCTCCCAAAGTCCCGATCAAACCCACTCTCTTACCTGCTGCTACTCCGATTTTTTCCAGGAGATGAACAATCGTCGTCTTGCCATTTGTCCCGGTAACGCCAACAAGCTCCAGATGATCGCTGGGCCGGTTATAAACCTCTGCGGCCAATAGTCCCAGTTCCTGGCGGGTACTGGCAACCCGGATCTGAGGAACAGCATAAGGCAGAAACTTTTCAACAACCAAGACTGTTGCCCCGGCTGCAATTGCTGCGGCAGCAAAATCATGGCCATCAGCATTAAGGCCGGGAACACAAACAAAAATATCCCCTGCTTTAACCCGCCGGGAATCAATCTCTATTCCCCGAATCAAGACATTCAAGTCTCCGGATGAGGCCTGCACCTTGATTCCGGTCAGCAAACTTACCAGCGGTTTATTTACCTTCAGCACCCTCATCACTTTCCTTCCGGATTTTACTCAACAGATAATATTTTAACAAAAACAGCGAATAAAAAAAAGAAAGGCAATCCTTTTACGCATCACAACAAAGGGGCATGGCAGCCCCTTCTCTTCTCAGTTTTCCCGCGTAAGCAAAGGTACCTTCCCTTAGGATTGATTAGAGGTAAAAAAACCGGAAATAATCCTGGTAAACTGTTTAACCAGCGAATTATTTTTCTCAGGCAGAGAAGCAACAGTCTGGTGCGAAGCTGAGGTATCTGCTTTTTCATCAAGGACAGCTATATTTTCTGAAATATACACTGTTCCCTCAGGTTTTTCCATACCCATGGCCAGGGCAGAGCTTTCGATTCGTCCGATTGAACGTAATTGATCAACTTTCACCTGTAAAAGATCATTATTGGCTTTAAGGGCAGTTATGTTCTTTTCCAAAGCGTGAACTTCGGCTGCTTTAACTACTGTCAGATTAAGTGTTTCCACGCCAATAGCGCCGGTTACAACTACGATCACCACCAGGATCAGGAGACTTCTTAAGCGGACTTGCCTATTATCCCTGTGAGCAGGTTTCCTCGTAAGCTGTTTCGGCTGCTGTGATACTTTTTTTTGTGCCAATGCCAAGGGGTATTCCTCCTCTATATGTATTATACACTGTATTTCTCAGCGATCCGCAGCTTAGCACTGCGAGAGCGCGGATTATTTTTCACTTCCTGCTCCGAAGGAAGTAAAGGTTTACGAGTTATAATTCGGGCCAGCTTTTGCGCCCCGCAGCANNCGCAATGCCTGAAAGGTGCGTTTGGCAGGATGAGGACCTTCACGCCGGGCTGCAGCCGGGATCGCAGCCTTAATAATCTCTACCAGGCGGCCAGTGCGCTCTATGGTATTTTTCGCCCGCGCCTCGACAATAAAATGCGCAATACGTCTCGCCCACCGTTCTTCACCATATTGTCTGATTATCCTTTCCAGCTTTTTTTCTTCCCAGGTATTAACAATCTCATAAGCAGTCAGGTCTGAGGTTGTATCCATTCTCATATCCAGCCAGGCATCCTGCATATAACTGAAGCCCCGGGCAGCCTCGTCCAATTGAGGGGAAGAAACCCCCAGATCAAACATGATCCCTTTAACGGGGAGCAGCCCCAGGTCAGTCAAAATTCTTTCCAGATTACGAAAATTTTCTTTGATGAGAATTACCCGTTCATCCCCGGCAAAAATTTTCCGGGCATGACTGATCGCTCTTTCATCCTGATCTATTCCAATCAGCTTTGCCTGCGGCGTTAAACGGCTAAGCAAAAGTTTGCTGTGTCCGGTACCTCCAATGGTGCAGTCGACATAGATCCCGTTGGGATCGGTCAATAACAGATCTACAGTCTCTTCCAGCAAGACTGTCACATGTTCAAAATCCAAAGCGGTTCGTCCCTTTCCTAAATCCCCAGGTGAACCAAAGATTCAGCGGCATTGGCATAGGCGTTTTCCGCCTGGCTGCTGTATTCTATCCATAGAGCCTGGCTCCAAATTTCCACTCTGCTGGATACACCTACCAGAACTATTTCTTTTTCCAGTTGGGCGTATTCCCGTAAATTAGCCGGTAACAGGATTCTGCCCTGTTTATCTGCTTCACATTCATTAGCTCCGGAAAAAAAGAAGCGAACAAAAGCCCGAACATCCGGTTGGGTAAAAGGCAAGGTGCGCAGTTTTTGTTCCAAAGCAGTCCACTCCGTCATGGGGTAAATAAATAAACAGTGATCCAGGCCTTTGGTAGCAATAAAACGCACCCCCAAGGCTTCACGAAATTTCGCCGGCATAATTACCCGACCTTTAGTGTCAATAATATGTAAATATTCTCCCATAAACATCATCGTTCACCTGTTCGGAGAGCATTTCCCTCCACTTTCCACCACATACCTCCACTTTATTCTCCATTACCGACGATTTTCCTGCCTGATTTTGATATATTTCGAAAAAAATTTACTTAAAATAGAAAAAGACGCTGTCAGGCAACTGCCTGACACGTCTTTTTATTCCCTCTTGCTATAAAATTAGCACTGCTTATTTCCTAGTTTTCGACAATAACCTTATTGAGCTGTTTGACCAGATCGTCTACATCCTTACCATGAGTCCTGGCAGCACCTTCAATACTTTCCATTGTGGAGGAAGGGCATCCCAGACAATGCATACCTAAATCCAGAAAAACCGGAACAGTCTGAGGATAGAGACGCAGGACCTGACCAATTGTCATATCTTTATTAATCATATGAACCCCCTACATTACTAGTAATTTTTCTCTTAAATTATAATTCATTATGGAAAAACAGGCAACACTTTTTCCCCGAGGAGTCCAAATTCCTGCATCAGCTCAGCTATATGCTCTGCTGTCTCCAGAGACAATGTTCCCAAACCGCAGCTGGGAGTAAGCATGCTTTGGCAGCGTAAAAGTTTCTCAGCGACCCCGCGCTTGACCAGTTCAGAAATATTATTTTCCAAACGCTGTTTTAAACTGCTGATATTTTCTGTCAGAACCGTATTCCCGGTCGGAATGATGCCCCAGGACAAAACCCCGCCCCTCTCCAAAAAATGATTCAATGGTTCGGCCAAAACCAGCATGCTGGTCATATAATCATAGGCATCGAAATTAACTACCTGCACCTGGGAGTCAAAGAGCAAGGTCCAGTCCATCCCGGCACAAACATGGACCCCGGGAATTCCGCCCTCACTGGTTATTCCTTCTATAATACTATTCAGATCAGCCAGGATCAGCTCCCTGTCCAAAGTAATATGGGTCGAAGCCCCATAGGCATAAAATCCGGGATCATCAACAGACATCAGCACGGGCAGTCCAAATGCGCTCAGACGCTTGGTCTGCCAACGGGCGTGCATGGCCAGAGATCTGACCAGCATATCCCGCTGAGCTTCATCATAATAGCTGGCCCTTCTGTTCTTGTCCGTAATCTGTAAACCCAAGCTCAGGGGACCGCTTAACTGCCCTTTGAGCAGAATGGCCTCTCTTGTTCCGGCTTGTTCCAAATCCCGGCAGAAGGCCTCCAGACCTGCTCCGCCCTCCACACTGAAGCCAAATTCAGCGAGGGCCAGATCGTCTCCTTCGCAAGCCCTTAAATACAATTCATAGAAAGCCGCCTGTCGTTCCGGCCAGTCCGGCTGTTCTGCCTGAAAGCGGGGAGTATCATAGCTGTCTATTACGCCTGTTTGGACCAAGGCCCGCAAATACTGGCCGATAAAAGAACTTTCCGTACCGCTTCGGGGTAACTGAGGCCAGTAGGGAGCATAGGGCGCACTGCGCCAAATCATTTCCAGAGCTTGAACAGTATCACTATGCGGCAGACTACCGACACCGGTCACTAAAAATTGGGGTTGAAAACACTTGTTCATCAGCATCTGATCTTTCCTTTCTATAAAAAAATCTGTTGTTGTAAACAGGAAGATTATTTATTTACATGAAAATATGCCACAGGAAAAGCCAGTCAGCCCAGCGGGATATGCCCCAGATGGCCAAGCAGGTTCCCAAGAGAGCAGGAAGCAATAAGAGTGGTCTGTAATGTCCGTCTATACGATGGACATCCCGGATTCTGAGCGGCAAAAATAAAAGATTTAAGACCAGATAAGTTTCCAAAGGGGTAAATAAGGGTATTCCCCAAGGCACCAGGGCCCAAAGCAAAGCAACTGCAAGAACCCAGCGATAACGCCGTTCCAGCCAGTAAATCAGACCCAGTGGATGTGGTGAACCGGGAAAACGCCAGGACACAAGCCCCACCTGCACAAGCCTCAATATAATCAGGATCAAAGCCAAGACTGCCCAAAGCAGCCAGGGTGACTGAGCCTGTATAGATACCAGACCCGGCCAAAGATGCAAGAACCAGATTCCCCAGTCAGTGGGCATATTATAAAAAGCGGCAGTAATTATTCCAGCCAGAGTACCTTCCTTAGCCAGGAAGGCCCAATTTTGCCAATACCAAGCTTCCCGCAAGCGGCGTTTGGGCTTTTCCTCGAAAATCTGCTTATAACGCCAGCTAACTGTGCGCAGGTTCATCATGGACAAAAACAACATCAGCAACGCCCAAATCTGGGAGGCTAGCCCTTCCTGAGACCAGGATACGGGTCTGGCCACATTTCCTTCCTCATTAACAACCTGACCCCAGGAACCTTGCAAGGCCTCACCCTCAATCAGGAGGGAATTTTCAGGAGAGGCCTCCTTTGCCGAAGAAGCCAATTTTAACTCAAAGGCTAAACCAGAAGTTATCAGCTTTTCTGCTTCATCCAGAAAGGCGATAGTTTTAGGATTGTTCTCCAAGCCCTTCCCCATCGTCCAGGCCCAAATCGAGGGGTGACGACTGCCGGCAATAACCAGTTTTTCAAAATCGGCAGCAGCCGGCAGGCGAGAGGACGGAACCATGCCGATCGGCCATTCCACCCATATTCCCATACCCATTTGGTCTGCTGCCTGCAGCCACAACTCATCCGGATAAATACCAAGGAAATAGAGCAGATTAACCCCCTTCTGCAGTTCAGACTCTATGAAGGACTGAATTTCCCCGCCATTTCGCAGCTGTGCTTCTTTCTCGGCAGATAAAACTCTGCCGTTAATAGCAAGGGCTTCCTGATTCAACAGCCATTTCCCTTCCGCCCAAGTCAGGGAGCGCAAACCAATCGGCAGTTTCAAATCATCCTGATCCCCTTTGGAATTGGATACTGTCAAATGTAACTGGTAAAGATAAGGATTCTGCCTGCTCCAAGACTGCCCATCCTGGATATAAAACTCAAGATTAGCAGTTTGGGTATTATTCCCATCAGTTTCAACCAACAAAGACTCCCGGGCTATCTCCATTGTACCATCTGTGAGGACTCCGCGCAGTATCCAGGGACCTTTCTCTGTCAAATTATGGTGAATGAGCTGGGTTTCTACAGTTACTAGAGCCTGATCATTACTCCAGGTGACATTGAGCAGTGGATTTGTCAAGGATGTCTCCACCACAGCCTCTAAGCGAATTTGACCGCCTATTTGACCTGTATTTGGCCAGGTTAAAGAAAACAGGCTTTCTTGTTGGCCCTTGGAAGCAGTCAACTGGATCAGCAGTACATTATCTTCCCCATATCTGAGCATTGTTGCTGGAATTTCCACAAGATTTTGAACACCGTTGCCCTCAAACTCCCCTATCAGCTGAGATTGTTCTGCCCCGTTAAGATAAACGGCAGCATGTCCCTTTACTCCGCTGATGGTAAGCTGTACTGTTCTGGCGCTCCATTCGGCAGGAATACGGAAGCTCCTGGCAGCCACAGAGAATATTTGATTAGAGGGGATCTGGAAGTGTTTGGGGCCAAAAAAGGATAATAACGGTTTATGCCCGTTGATAAGTTGATTTTCCAGCTCCCAGGCCTGGCCGATTGTTGAATACATATCCCAGGTTCCGCTCAAATCCTGACTCCAGCGCTGTGTGCTTGTAATCTCTGCAACTGAGGGAAGGGCCAGAATTTGAGGAGTTTTCCAAGTCCAGCATAAGACTCCCAGCGATAAAGCAAGCAAAACAATCAAGCTTATAATCCGATAACGGAACATATAAACTGTACTCCTTTATGTAACATTTTCGCAAATAATTCAGCAATGACCATCATTCGGTAATATACTTTAAACAAAAAACCGGCCCCAAACGGTCGGTTCACTTCATTTTTACCATCTTCTTATCAGCTGTTTGCTTAATTGAGATACTCTCGTTTGCGACATTCCGAGCAAATTCCGTAAAATTCCATGCGATGTCCCATCACTTGAAAACCTGTTCTTTGTTCAGCTTCTTCTTCTAAGCGAATTAAAGGCCTATGAAAATCGACAACTTTACCACAATAGGAACAAACAACATGATAATGATTTTGGGCATTCCCATCAAAGCGGCTGGACATATCTCCATAAGATAGTTCTAAAATATGTCCATGCTCTTTCAGCATATTCAAAGTATTGTAGATAGTCCCTAAACTTACACCCGGAAACTTGGCTTTAACATCCTGATAAATATCTTCAGCTGTAGGATGGATATTTGTCCGAAGCAAAAATTCCAAAATTGCCTGTCTTTGAGGAGTGAATCTTACCCCTTTATCCTTGAGTTGTCTTAGAATCTGGATGGCATCCATATGTTTTCATCCCCTCATTACTCCTCATGCCCTTTATATTGAATTAAAAACCTGATATTTTTCTTATTTTATAACAATTTCAGTCTATATAATCTTAGGACAGAAACAAATAAATGTCAAATAAAAAGGAGAGTTTTTTCACTCTCCTTAATAGCCCAATTTAATTCCTAGGCCTTTTTCGGTGCTCCAACCGGACAAACATCAGCACAATTGCCACATTCCGTGCAAAGAGCGGCGTCAATAACGTATTTGCCATCTCCCTCGGATATAGCTTCTACTGGACATTCTGATGCACAAGCACCACAAGAAATGCAATCATCGGTAATAATAAATGCCATTTCAAACTCCCCTTTCTCCTTTTTTCTGAAATAAACTATACCAAAGCTCAAAGAAAAAGGCAAGTTTAAAATCACTAATTTATCCGATAATATGTCACTGTTCAAGCTTGTTCCAGCCGGTTTTCTCCCGCATCTTTCCTATAATTGTTTACTCATAACGGCAGTCAGATGAGCCAGGGTAAAACACTCAAACATTTGGCAATAAGGGCGGAATAAATCTACAGTCGGAGTTTGCGGCCATTGCCTGGCCGGAACGGTATTCAGCCAAAGAACCGTGCGCACCCTACGCTGGATCAGGTGCAGCCTTTCGGCTGCTCTTTCAGCCGAAAGTGTCCTTGTGTCACTTAAAATCAGGAAAATAGTGCGTCTGGTCAAAACAGGAGAGTGCTCAGTCAACAGCCTGTCCAAAGAAACAGCCAAATTGGTCCCGCCACCCAAATCCTTACCGGCAGCTGCCAAAGCTTGGCTTATCATTTGCTGAAAAGATTGGCCCTTGCGTATTTTATCTGTCAGACACACAAGATCCTCACCAAAGACAAAGGTTTCGATATTACTGATTACTGAGGCCAGTCCATAAATAAACTGTAAGACAAATTCTGTGTACTTCAGCATAGAAGCGGAAAAATCGCAAAGAACAACAAATCTGGAACGTCCCAAACGGCGATGGCGATAGCTCCTGGCCAGCAAAACCCCGCCATAACGCAAGTTGCGACGCAGGGTCCGCCGCATATCAATCCTGCCCTGGCGTCCGGCGGCATGATAGCGCCGGGAAATCTGAGCAGACAAGCGCAAGGTAAGACGACGAATCAATCCCGTAACCTTCAGCCAGTCGTCCGCAGTGATACTTTTTAAATCCTGATTCAGCCAGGCAATTTCCCGTTCGCGCAGGGCCCGTTCAATCTCAGAAGAAATCCCTTCAGCAGGGGGCAGGGAATGAAGTCCGGCCTCTTCCTCCAGTTTACGCCGCCAATACTCCAAAGAGCCTTGGACAAGCTTTGTAATCATCGGCTGCAGAGTCTGATCCAGGGGGAGACCGCTTTTCGTTCCCCGAGAAGATTTCTGTAAAAAATCCTGCAGTCTCTGCTGCTCTTCTGCCGGCAATTGAACATATATCAGACGTTGTTCCGGCGTTATATTCAATTCCCGGCCCTGAAACAAGAGTTCCTTACCAGCACGGTCCAGTTCTTTTTCCCACTGAGCAACTTCCTCAGCAGCTTGTTTTAACCAGGCCTGTTGCTGTTCCGGAGCCGCAAAATAAACCCGAAATGATTCCCGGAAACGGGCTAACTGCTTTTCTTCTTTAACCAGGGTTGCCTGCAAGACAGCCTCCACGCATTTCTTATTTTCCAGGCCAATAAGCACCAGGCCTTGTATGGCATCAAGGATCTCGGTAAAACTAACCCTGATCCCGCCATTCCTGAGAAGTTGGGCGAATTCTGTCAGATGATAATAGAGTTTACTTTCCCCGATCATGCTGGTGTCCTTCCCCCCGGGCCGGCGGCATTTTGGAAAGAAGCCGTTCCGCACCCATTTCCCGCTCAAAAGTATCTACATCCTCTTTACTTTTTAACAATAAAGTTAAGGTGGCCTTCACCCAGGCGGGATCAAGTTCATTTTTACCCATAACCAGCAGGGCCTTGGCCCAGTCCAGAGTTTCAGATATGGAAGGCATCTTATTCAGCAGGATATTTTCCCGTAAAACAGCCAAAGCCCTGGCTACTTGCAGAGCCAATTTGGCGGGAAGTTCAGGCACTTTTGCGCTCAGGATCCTGATCTCCTTGGTAATGGTGGGCGGATTGATATGCAGAAAAATACAACGGCGTTTTAAACCATCGGATAACTCTCTCTCCATATTGGAGGTTAAGATCACTATAGGAGGTTGGTCAGCAGTAATTGTGCCCATTTCCGGGATTGTAATCTGAAATTCACCTAACAGTTCAAAGAGAAAAGCTTCGAATTCCATATCAGTCTTATCAATCTCGTCTACCAGCAGCACGGCCCGTTCTTTGCTCAGCAAGGCCTTTAATAATGGCCGGGCCAGGAGATATTCCCGGGAGAACAAATCTTCTTCCCGCATATTCTCTTTATCCATCTGAATCTTCAACAGTTGGCGCTGATAATTCCATTCATACAAAGCTTTGGTTTCATCCAACCCCTCATAACACTGGAGGCGAATCAAGGGAGCCTTAAAAACCTGGCTCAGAGCCTTGGCAATCTCCGTCTTACCTACCCCCGGCGCACCGGTAACCAGCAGAGGTTTTCCCAGTTGCACTGCCAGAAAAGCCGTAATAGCGATATTTTCCTCCCGTTCGCTTATATAGCCTGCACCTTCCAGGGCTGCTTCAAATTGAGTTAAATTCATTTCGGCTGCTGCCAGGATCATTCCCTCCCTCATCCAATCATTCTTCTCACCCTTGGAAAATCAGGATGCATTTTAGCAGAGGATAATCAGCTGCCTAGGTCAGCAAGCCGGCCTTTTTGACAATTATATCAACTGCCTGAACAGAAAGTGCCTCATCCGGCAAATCGAATATCGGCCGGCCGGCTAAATCCTGTTTCACAACCAGGGGGTCGAGGGGTATTTCCCCAATAAGTTCCAAGCCGGTTTGGGCTATTTCCTCTGCTAAAACAGAAATACTGCCTGGCTCTGTCTTCGTCACTATTAGATAGACCCGGCCTATTTCCGACTTTAAGCTCTTGATCAGTTCATAAACCCGCCCGGCCGAGCGGATACCCCGAACCGAAGAATCGCTGACTACAAACATCAGATCGACATGCGGAACAGTACGACGACTGATATGTTCTAAGCCTGCCTCTGTATCGACGGCCACAAAGTCATAGTTTTTACCGAGATTTTCCAGATGTCTGCGCAGCAGGTCATTGGCATAGCAATAACAGCCCGCCCCTTGCGGCCCGCCCATAACCAGGAGATCGATATCCGGGGATTCCACCAGAGACTGCTGCAGTTTATACTCCACATAGATATCTTTGGTCATCCCTGGGGGAATCGCCTTGGGATTTCTGGTATCGTCCAAAATTTCAGAAATGGTTGCACTCACAGACAATCCCAAGGCTTCGCTCAGATTGGCATTAGGATCTGCATCCACAGCTAAAATTGAGATTTTCTTGCTGTTTTTGACCATCTGACGAAGCATCAGGGCTGTGAATGTTGTCTTCCCTGCCCCGCCCTTGCCGGCAACGGCAATATATTTTGACATATTGACCTCCTCCTCAATAAGCAAGCCAGTTCTCTGACTCGACCAAATATTACTCTGCAGTCCGCACTTTTTTTCAGGATTTCGACAAGACAATTATTATATGATATATGATATCCAGACATTATCCTACCCTACCAGAGGCAGCTTCGAAGATATGGGAGGTAATTGTTCAATGATTCTCCTGAAAAATAAATTAAAAAAGCAGAAAAACATACGCCCAAAACCCTGTATTTTCTGTGGTCATAAACTTGATACCCGCAGTTTTAAGGAAAAACCTGTCTGTTTATCCTGTCTGAAAAAAATCATTAACATCTTTCATAGCTAGTTTCTACAAGTCGGAATACAATAGAAATCTGTTAAATTTAAGAAAAAAGGGAAGCCTAAACTTCCCCTTTTTCCTGCTATTCCATATATTCAGACTTGAATTGAAACCACTGACGGTTTATTGAATGAAGCATTCAGCGTCTGCACCGCCTTGTCGGCGATAATCAAGCGGCCGTGTTCAATCAGAAACGCTCTCGTCAGATTGCTTGAATCGCCATATTCATCCAAAAGGGCTTCTGCCAACTGCCTTTTTTTACCTGTTCCCAGTTTCATTAAAGTCAGATAATATAAATCCTCATATTGGAAAAAACTAGATTTAAGTTGTCTGAAATCCGGTAAGTCTCTTATTCCTGTCAACAAATCTTCCAGATCCTTAAAGACATATACTCTTTCCTGTACCCTGGGTTTGGAGGTTTTCTTCTTGATCTTCTCTTTGCCCGAAATCGGGATTTCTCCCAAATCCTCCTGTTTCATCACGGTTATAACAAATTCATCATTGGTCGCCACAGTTGCCTGAATCCAAAATGGTTGATCCAGATTAAACTCAACTTCTTCACGGGCTTGGGCAATCAATTCCCAAAAAAGTTGTTCTGTTTTGGAGGAACGCTGGAATAAATCTGCCATGGAAATATCTCTGTCCGCCAGTTCTGTGAAGGAGATGAAGATGCGGATGGTAGAATCATTGACTTTCTGGACACGCATAATCCCCACCTCTCCTTTCTCCATTGTAATCTTATAACATCTTACTAATATTATAATTCCAGCTAACCACTTTAGCAAATTTCTGTGGTAATAACTTTATAAAATAATTTAATAAGCTGTAAGATCAATCAGGACAGGTACACAGTCATAGCCTGTAAGGTCAATCAATTTGCCTGAGCTTATAAGTTCTGCTTCCCAAACCGACCTTTTCCCCGTAGGCTAACTGCACATTCCAATCAACATCGGGATAAAGTACCCGAAACTTGTCATATTCACAGGCACAAGAACCTAATTCGGACAGTGGATTACCACTGGCCTGATTAATCAGGTCAACAGCCGCCTGATCGATGGCAACAGGATCTTTGGAAGCAAGAATGCCGATATCTCCGACAATAGGCACATCATTCCAGCCGTAACAGTCACAAAGGGGAGAAACATTGGTTACGAATGTAATAAAACCGGCTTTCTGCTCCTTTCCTTTAAGCACTCCTGCCGTATACTCCACTATTTTTTCCTGAATAACATCCTGCTCTGTTTTCCATTTAATAGCGATAGCATGCTGCGGACAAGTCACAGTACATTCCCCACAGCCTATGCATACCTCTGTTTGAATCTCAGCCTTGTTACCTATTTTTATAGCTTCAACCGGACACCACTGGGCACATTTGCCGCAGCCTATGCATTTTTTCGTATTAATTGTCGGTAAAAGATCAGAATGCTGTTGTTGCTTGCCGGAACGGCTTCCCAAACCCATACCCAGGTTTTTTAAAGTCCCGCCGAAGCCGGTTACTTCATGCCCTTTGAAATGAGTTATAGCCAGCAGGGCATCCGCATGAACAGCCGCACTGCCGATTTTAACCTCTTTAAAATGTTTTAAATTAACCGGGACAGACACATAATCTTTCCCGTTCAAACCATCGGCAATCAGCAGGGGAGCTCCAACGGCAGAATAATCGAAGCCATTCTCCAAGGCTGTTTCCAGGTGTTCGACCGCATTGGAACGCGAACCAACATAAAGAGTGTTGGCATCAGTTAAAAAGGGTCTCCCACCCTTCTTTTTGACCTCTTCCACAACCCGCCTGACATATTGGGGACGAACATAAGCCAGATTCCCGCGTTCTCCGAAGTGGAGTTTAATAGCCACAAGATCTTTGGGCTGAACACAATACAATAAACCTGTCTCTGTGATAAGCTGTTCCAGCTTGGTCAGAAGGCTTTGCCCCTGTTTTGTCCTCAGATTCATAAAAAAGACATCTGCACTCACCTGTTATCACTCCTTTCCTGGTCTGTTGCTATGCCTGTATACTTTAATTTATAAACATGTTAACTCTTTTTATCTGAAAAAGAAAGCATCCTCATAAGAAAAGCGCACAATAAATGAAAGCCTTCGTTTTGAAAGTTTTGAAAAACGAAGGCTTTTTATTCTCAGTTGAAACCTTTATTAAATTGTGGACTGAATTTTTTGGTAGCACTCAATAAACTCGTCTAAGTTAAAAGTAACTCCTTTCCCTTTGTGTTCCAGGGAGACCTGTTGCGCAGATGGATTATACCCGATGAATTTCATACCCAGGCGTTTGGCCATATGGGATAGTTCTATCCGTGCACCTCTTCCAAAGTCTTTGAATTTCATCAATACACGCCCCTTCTGTCACTTATTTAGTTGAGCAATTACTTCAAAAAACAACCCTCCCTTAGGGTCATAATAACTTAACACAGCAACACATGCAAATCCTCTCCCAGGCGTAATCTGAGCAAAATTCGATTTTATTAACCATTATTCGAATTTATGACCATAGAAACTTAAATTCTGGTTTTGAAACAGTGAAGGGGAACAGTTGCTGCCCCATTAGGCAGCCTCCGTTCCCCATGAATAAGCGAAGTCAATCTATAAGCCGAGTTCTGTTCCTTCTTGCCGAAGGTGATGATCATCTGTCTCGAACTATCGTTACCGATAGCCTCCAGCGACCTTACCCGGGAGCGAAGCGGGCAGCTTCCTGGCTCCTCTATTCGGTCTTGCTCCAAGTGGGGTTTGCAGGGCCAGCCAGTCGCCTGACTGCCGGTGAGCTCTTACCTCGCCTTTCCACCCTTACCAGGCTTATTCAAGCCTGGCGGTATATCTCTGTTGCACTTTCCTTAGGGTCTCCCCTACTGGGCGTTACCCAGCACTCTGCCCTATGGAGCTCGGACTTTCCTCAGAGACAACCTTTCGGTTCTTGTCCCCGCGATCATCTGATTAACTTCACAAAATAATTGTACTTCAAAAGCAGCAGGCAGTCAATTATCCTGACCAAGGTACCCTGTTAAAAGAACTAATGATAATTTCCAATTTGCTCAAAGCCTTATCAGTTCGCAAATAATCAGCCAGGCTGCAGATCATGGGCACTTCACTCAGGAAATGCCCGATATCAGCTACCGCCATCTTGCGTTCCAAGGCATCCAAAAGTTGATGATGGCTGATATCACCAGAAATAAAGAGATCTGCTCCCTTATAAAGAGCCTTGGCGATAAAATCGCCGCCACTGCCGTTCACAATGGCTATTTTCCTTATTGATTTCCGGAGATCTCCTGCCAGACGCATGCCGGCGGGATAAGCAGGGTTTTTTAGCCAGCTGTCAGATTTACTTTGAGAGACAGCCTGTGGTACTGCCCAGGATCCTGTTTTAAACAAGTCCTGAATATGCGGCCAAATCACTTCCAGTTTCTGAGGTTCAGGCAAGTAACCGACCACTCCGTAACCCCGGCTGGGACCGCCGTTCTTTAAGGGAATAAGGTCGTAAGCCGGTTCTTCATAAGGATGAACCTTACGGAGAATTCGCAAGGCTTTTTCAACCTGAGTCTCTGCGACAATGCTTTCCAGTCTTAGCTCTTCTACCCGAGTCAATTCACCGATCCGGCCAATGGCCGGATTAGCTCCCTGCAGCGGCCGGAACAAGCCTACACCCGGCCCTTGAAAAAAACATTCTGCATAATTACTTTTGCCAGAACCAGCACTAATCCCTGACCCAACTCCTACAGAAACCAAAGCCTGACGCACAGCCTCAACATGTGTTGCCGGAACGAAGACAACCAGCTTTATCCAGGATTCCCGGGCAACAGGGGCCAGCAGTTCTATCTGCCTTAGCCCTAAAGCATTAGCAATTGTCCAGGAGGATGATAAAACAGATTGATCGAGATTTGTATGAGCAGCATAGAAAGCTATGCCGGAACGGATCAAACTCAGCGGGATCTGAGCCTCCCTGTTATCCTCCCGCAGATTCTTTAGGCCCCGAAACAGAATGGGATGGTGGGAGACGATAAGCTGAGCACCACAATCCTCGGCCTCTTCTACTATCCTGGAGGTTCCATCCAAAGCAAGAAGGAGCCGTTTAACCGGAGAAGCACCATTACCCACAAGCAGACCGACATTATCCCATTCTTCAGCCCAGGACTTGGGAGCAATCCTTTCGATAATTTGGGCAACCAAATCTACACTGACAGTCATAACCAGCCACCTTTACCTCTTAATGTGCCATACATAATGCGCAATGTATAATCATAAGTTACAAATCATCAGCACCAGGTTCTCTGACCCTATATTCGTTAGCGAATTAAAAGTTAGATCAACAGTTCCAGTAAAGATAACTGCAGGAGAATCTCCTGCCTTCGTGTCTGAACTCTTAAGCTCTGAGATTTTCTCATTTGTTTTTCTCTCTTGCGGAGTACTTTTATATGTTCCTGTACCAATCTCGGCAGTAACAGATCAGGCGCTTGCAAGATCAGCGGTCCCAAATACCAGAACAGGGAACTTGCCATGGCAAGTTCTTTTCTGTCCTCTATCTCTCCTGGGTCATTCCGGAAAACAGCTGTCTCCGGATCCTGATTTTTTTCAGATTTACTTGCAGCCAGTATTTTTTCTATCCACTGTTTTTCCATCCCAAGAATCTTTTCTTTACAATAGCCTGCTTTATGTGAAAAAGCCATAATCACATAGATTCGACCCTCTTCTTCCACCAGATGTTCCTCTTTGAGCAGCCACCCGGCTTCTAATAGAGAGCTTCTGACCCTGGACTCCAATCCCTGAGGCTGAAGAACCAGATCGGCTGCTTCTGCCAAAATATCCTGCCCGGCCAAGATTATTTCCAGCATAGTTTTGCCACCCATCCCGGCTAAGGACAAGGTATCTATTTCTCCAGGCAGGAGCGGCTGCAGGCCATTACCCAGACGCACAGCAATTTTTTTTTCGAGTTTATGCTCCCTGACAGCAGCCAGGGCACTCTGATAAGGACCCTGATGGATATCGACAGCTACAGCGTAATCAATTTTCCCCTGTTGGCAAAGGGCAATTGGCAAATAGGCATGATCTGTACCAATATCGGCTAATCTGGCCTTAGCGTCTATTAACAAAGCAATGCAATTCAGCCGGGGACCCAATTTGATTGGATCTGCCATATGACACCTTCCTTTATGAAAATAAGCAGATTGCCTAGAAAAAATCTATCCTTTCATAAACATATGAAAGGATAGATCGAGAAACCATATCAGGCAATATTTCAGGCTTAATGTCCAACTTAATGTCTAATGTTCAGCTCAATATTCAATATTCGATGTTAGCAAATGGTGACCCGTACGGGATTCGAACCCGTGTTACCGCCGTGAAAGGGCGGTGTCTTAGGCCGCTTGACCAACGGGCCTTAAAAATT
>DDXI01000191.1:0-14471 GCA_002347475.1 Peptococcaceae bacterium UBA2264 | reverse complement strand
AGATTTAAAAATGGCTCCCCGAGTAGGACTCGAACCTACAACCTACCGGTTAACAGCCGGTTGCTCCACCATTGAGCTATCGAGGAACACCCGTGCATCGATTATTATACGAGAAACACTCTGTTACGTCAAGTCTTATAGCCATTTATCTGCAAAGAAAGTATCAATAATGGAAAATAATAAGGAATAAATCAAAAAATACAAACTGAAAATAAATCTGCAATATTTTATTATTCCAAATAATCCTTGAGCTTTTTGCTGCGACTGGGATGACGAAGTTTCCGCAAGGCCTTGGCCTCAATTTGACGAATTCGTTCCCTGGTTACTCCAAACTCCTGACCGACTTCCTCCAGGGTTCGTGTCCTCCCATCATCCAACCCAAAGCGCAGACGCAAAACCTTTTCTTCTCTGGGAGTAAGTGTCTCCAGCACCTCTTCCAATTGCTCTTTAAGCAGGATAAAGGAAGCCGCCTCAGCAGGTGCCGGAGCATCTTCGTCAGGAATAAAATCTCCCAAATGGGAATCTTCTTCCTCACCTATCGGAGTTTCCAGAGAAACCGGTTCCTGAGCTATTTTCATTATCTCCCGGACACGTTCTACCGGAATCTCCATAACAGTAGCAATCTCTTCCGGTGCAGGCTCCCTGCCCAGCTCTTGTAAGAGTTGGCGTGAGACTCGAATAAGCTTATTGATAGTTTCCACCATATGCACAGGAATTCGAATCGTTCTGGCCTGATCTGCTATTGCTCTGGTAATAGCCTGGCGAATCCACCAGGTAGCATAAGTGCTGAACTTATAACCTTTGGTATAATCAAATTTCTCAACCGCTTTAATAAGACCCAAATTTCCTTCTTGTATCAGATCCAAAAAGAGCATGCCTCGTCCCACATAACGTTTGGCAATACTTACGACCAGCCTCAAATTAGCTTCAGCCAGACGGCGTTTAGCATTTTCGTCTCCAGCCTCCATGCGCTTAGCCAATTCGATTTCCTCTTGAGCATTGAGCAAGTGAACCCGACCAATTTCCTTAAGATACATACGAACAGGATCATCTATTCCTACCCCCTCAGGAATGGAAAGATCAACCTCTGGTTCTTCCTGAATCTCATCCGTTTCTTCATCAGAAGCTTTATCCTGAACTTCTTCTTCAACATCCCCGTTCTCAGGCAATATCTCTATACCCATACGACCAAGCTGCTCATAAATATCGTCGATCTGATCTGCTGTAAGCTCGACACCTTGAAGAGCATCCATAATTTCATTATATGTCAAAGACCCTTTCTTCTTGCCTCTCTGAACAAGGGTCCTGATACTCTCCATTTTCATTTCCTCATCGCTCACTGAACCATCTCCTACCCGTGGTTTAGTCCTGGTCGCCATACAATTACATTTCACCACGTTTTAACCGCTCTCCTATCTCCCTTAAAAGATCCATAGCTCCCTGTATATCACCAGTTTTTTCCAATTTTGCCATACGGATTTGTAATTCTGTCATACTCTCTTCCCTCTGAGCGGCCCGTATTACGCGAATACAATCCGTCATAATTCGTTCCGGTTGGGAAAAATCAATCTCTTCCAGGATTAGATTAGCTAATTTACTTTGAACCTCATCTTCCTGATCAACCCTGATTAAGCCTGAAAAGTTTTGCCGGGATTCTTTCAAGTTCAAAAATATCTTCTGATACTCAGCAACACTCCAAAAATCACCGCCCAACTGTTTTTCAACTGTTTCCAGGAAAGATGGATTATCTAAAATCAAACGCAGAAGCATTTTTTCGGCCCGGTAAACCCCCTGTGGAACAACGGCAATTACAGGTGAATTGTTTTCAGCCTGCCTGCTTATATCATTTCTGTCAGTCAGGGAATTTTCCTGCCCTGATGGCCTATACTTATGATCACGCCGATATTTGGGTTTTTTCTTCTCGACCCCCGCAATCTCACGTTGTACAGCCTCCAAAGACAAGCCAAGCTCCAAACTCAAAAAGCGCTCATAGCCCTCCCTTTCTGCCGGACTGGAAACCTTCAGAATATCCGGACTGATTCTGGCAATCACTTCAGCTTTTTCCGGAATAGTTCGTACTGGCAATTCTTCAAGTAAAGTATGATACTTAAATTCTATATAGGTTAATGTTGTCTTCAGTATCTTTTGAAAATCTTCCCTACCAAATTTTTTTATATATTCATCAGGATCTTTAGCTGCTGTCAGCCTGAGAACCTCGACACGCAGCCCAACATCTGTCAGAATCTCTCCTGCTCTGAGAGTTGCTTTAACACCGGCAGGGTCAGAATCATAACAAATAATTATACGCTGTGTATAACGTCTTAACAGCTGAGCCTGTTCTCTGGTCAGGGCTGTCCCAAGCGAAGCTACGGCATTTCCATAACCTGCTTGCTGCAAAGCCAGAACATCCATATAACCTTCTGCCAAAAGAGCAAAGCCTTTTTCCCGAATACCATGACAGGCTTTGTTCAGGCCATAAAGATGTTTCCCTTTGCTATAATAAAATGATTCCGGAGAGTTCAGATATTTAGGCAAAGATTCGTCCAACACCCGCCCCCCGAAAGCAAGCGGTTTTCGTTTACCGTCCAGGATAGGGAATATGATCCGATTGCGGAAACGATCGTAGTAGTTGATAATATCTGCTCCGGACTGTTTCTTTTCCTTTTCCAGGGCCAGGCCCGCTTCGGCTGTTTCAAGGGGACTAACCCCCTGCCTCTGCAAGGCTACGAGCAGACCATCCCAGCGCTCAGGAGCAAAACCCAAACGAAATGTTTGAACAGTTTCCTCACTAATTTCTCTCTGTCTAAAATACCTGCGCCCGGGTTCACCTTCAGGAGAATGCAGCAAAACTTCATGATAATAATTAGCTGCCCATTCATATATTTCCTCCCAGCGCCCTCGACGTTTTTGTTCTGACCTCTGGCTGGGAGTCAATTCCTCATCAGGCAATCTAATACCGTGTTTACCGGCTAAATACTGGATTGTCTCCACAAATGTCCAATTTTCTTTTTTCATCAAAAAAGAAAATACATTGCCGCCTGCATTACAGCCAAAACAATAAAACATCTGCTTAGCAGGTGTAACAGTGAAGCTCGGTGTTTTCTCCTCATGAAAAGGGCAAATACCTATATAATTTTTTCCCTTGTGCTGCAGACTGACATACTCAGATACTATTTCCACGATATCACTATGAGAGAGAATATCCTCAACTGTCTGATCCGGGATTCGATTCCTCACATTTACCTGCCCTCATCTTGCTGTATATTATGAATTTCATCATCCCTGCTCACTAAAAACTTCGCCAAAAATATTCGAAATCCTTTTTCTCCTTAATTTCTGAACATCAGGATTTCTTAATTGATATAAACTTATTCTCCTCAACAAACGTTAAATCCTTCCTCCCGGCAATAATTTATTTTATTTAAAATTAAAATTATAATATTAATGCTAATTAAATACCAGCCTCCCGGCCCAGAAAATATATTGAAATCGTATAAAGAATTCTTTTTGTTGACCTCAGATGCTTATCTGCTTAAAAACTGTTATAATTTAAAGAGGAGGGTGTAGATTGAGTTTACATAATTATCTGTCAGCTGTCAGAAAACTTAATAATATGGGCCGCTGGTCTACAGAATTTATGCATTTAAGAACAACTGTCAGTGAACATTCTTTCTTTGTAGCTCAAATTGGTCAAATGTTAGCCTTAATCGAGGAAGAGAACAATCAGGTGATTAATTGGGAAAGATTATTCAAGAAACTCATCAATCACGATGTGGTTGAGGCAATAACAGGTGATATAATCAGTACTGTTAAACATAAAAACGAACAAATGCGGGATATGGTATCACTGATTGAAAAAGAAATCGCCGAAGAAAATCTGATTGCCAGCATGGAAGAACCTTATAAAAGCATTTACCGGGAATTGCTCTTTGACGGCAAGGATGACAGTTTGGAGGGGAATATTCTTCGCTGTGCTGATAATATTGATGCTTTGATGGAGTGTATCGGAGAAATTAAATTGCATAATTATCATCCTTTCACCGAAAAGTACCGATTCATTCTGGCCAAACTGGAACAATCCGACCTTGCCAGTGCAAAATATTTTGTCAAAGTAATTTTGAAAGAGCTGACCGTCGACTGTGATATTGCAGAAATTTAGAAATAGAATAGTGACAGGTGCAATAATGATTTATTATTGCTTAAAAATAAAAACACCCGGCAATGCCGGGTGTTTTTATTTTTAAGTCTTAGTTATCTGTATTATCTGGGATCTTTAACTTGAGCCTGGGCAGCAGCCAGTCTGGCTACCGGCACGCGGAACGGTGAACAGGATACATAATTTAAGCCTGTTCTATGGCAGAACTCGATGGATAAGGGATCGCCGCCATGTTCGCCGCAGATACCAAGTTTGATGTTAGGTCTAACAGATTTTCCAAGATCACAAGCCATCTTGACAAGCTTGCCAACGCCAACCTGGTCCAGTTTAGCAAATGGATCCTGGTCAAATATCTTGTTCTCATAGTAATCCTTCAAGAAAGAACCGGCATCATCTCTGGAGAAACCAAAGGTCATTTGGGTCAGGTCATTGGTTCCGAAGGAGAAGAATTCAGCTTCAGTAGCTATCATATCGGCAAGGATAGCCGCTCTGGGGATTTCAATCATGGTGCCGACATGGTAATCGATCTTGGTGCCTTTTTCAGCCATGACCAGTTCAGCTGTGGCCACAACGATATCCTTGACAAACTTGAGTTCCTTGACTTCGCCAACCAGCGGAATCATAATTTCCGGAACTATCTTCCACTCGGGATGTTTCTTGGCTACTTCGATCCCGGCTTCAATAACGGCTCTGGTTTGCATTTCAGCAATTTCCGGATAGGTTACAGCCAGACGGCAGCCTCTGTGGCCCAACATGGGGTTGAATTCGTGCAGAGAATCAATTTTAGTCTTCAGTCCATCATAGGTCAAGCCCATTTCTTTAGCCAAAGCTTTGATATCTTCTTCATGAGTCGGAACGAATTCATGGAGCGGCGGATCGAGGAATCTGATGGTAACCGGTCTGAATTCCATAGCCTCATAAAGACCAATAAAGTCGTTTCTTTGCATAGGCAGTAATTTATCAAGGGCTTTTCTTCTTTGTTCTACATTATCGGCAACGATCATTTCCCGAACAGCAGCAATTCTGTCTTCAGCAAAGAACATATGCTCGGTTCTGCAGAGACCTATGCCTTCAGCACCAAATTTAACAGCTGTGGCAGCATCCTTGGGGCTATCGGCATTTGTTCTGACGTTCAATTTTCTGATGTCATCAGCCCAGCCCATGAATGTTCCAAAATGGCCGCTGATTTCCGGCTCAACTGTCTTAATAGCTCCGGCATAGACGTTTCCTGTACTTCCGTCCAAGGAAATAAAATCATTAACACCATATCTCTTGCCGCCCAGTTCAAAGTACTTTTCTTCTTCATTAACTTTGATATCACCGCAGCCGGCTACACAGCAGGTTCCCATGCCTCTGGCAACAACAGCAGCGTGAGAAGTCATACCGCCTCTGACAGTCAAAACACCTTCAGCAGCTACCATTCCTTCAATATCTTCCGGGGAGGTCTCCAGTCTGACCAGAACAACTTTTTCTTTATTGGCGTGTCTTTCCTTGGCCTCTTCAGCAGTGAAGCAAACCTTGCCACAGGCAGCTCCCGGGGAAGCAGGCAGACCCTTGGTAATTACCGGGGCTGCTTTCAGAGCTGCAGCGTCAAATGCCGGGTGGAGTAAGGTATCGAGTTGTTTGGGATCAACCTTCAGAATAGCTTCTTCCTTGGTTAAGAGACCTTCTTCAACCAGGTCAACAGCAATTTTCAAGGCTGCCTGAGCAGTTCTTTTACCATTTCTGGTTTGCAGGAAGTATAATTTACCTTCTTCGATAGTAAACTCCATATCCTGCATATCCTTATAATGATTTTCAAGTTTATTGACAATAGCCATAAACTCGTCATATACGGTTTTGTTTCTTTGCTCCAGAGTAGCGATATCTTCCGGAGTTCTGATACCGGCAACAACATCTTCACCCTGGGCATTCATTAAGTACTCAGCATAGATCTTCTTTTCACCGGTAGATGGGTCTCTGGAGAAAGCCACGCCGGTGCCGGATGTTTCACCCTTATTACCAAACACCATGATTTGGATATTAACGGCAGTTCCGATGTTGGAAGGGATGTCATTGAGCCTTCTGTAAACATTGGCTCTCGGATTATCCCAGGATCTGAAGACAGCTGTGATCGATTCTATTAATTGCACCTTGGGATCGGAAGGGAAATCTTCGCCTTTTTCTTTCTTGTACAAGACTTTAAATTGGCCGACCAAGGTTTTAAGGTCTTCGCCGCTTAATTCGGTATCAAATTTATAACCCTTGGCTTCCTTCATTTCATCCAGAAGATCTTCAAATTTTCTCTTTTCGACATCCATTACAACATCAGCGAACATTTGGATAAATCTTCTGTAAGAATCATAGGCAAATCTCTGGTTGTTGGCAAGCTTGGCCATAACTTCAACGGTTTCGTCGTTCAAACCAAGGTTAAGGATGGTATCCATCATACCGGGCATGGAAAACTTGGCGCCGGACCTTACTGACAAGAGTAAGGGGTTGGTTTTGCTGCCTAATTGTTTTCCACTGAGTTTTTCTATGGCAGCCAGGGATGCCAAAATCTCATCGATTACTTCCTGGGAAATTTTCTTGCCGTCATCATAATATTTGTTACAAGCTTCTGTGGTGACGATGAAGCCTTGGGGAATCGGGATTCCCAGTCTGGTCATGCCGGCCAGATTGGCACCTTTTCCGCCAAGCAGATCTTTCATGTCTTCTGCACCTTCACTGAAAAGGTACACATACTTTTTGTTAGCCAAAATAACATCTCCTTTTACTTATTTTTGCACATTATCTATTATCTAACGGAACATGCTGTTCCAATTAGTTCAGAAGAAATGTATAGTTAAACGTTAATCGGATCAGATATGTTTTTGCCCTTATATAACATGTCCAAAACAATGCTGGCCGACTCTTCAACAGCTTTATTAGTAGCATCAATCACCGGACAGCCAATTTTTTTCATAATACCCTTGGCATATTCCAACTCTGTCATGATACGTTCCATGCTGGCGTAATTAGCCACGGTACTCAGGCCCAGCGTCTTCAGCCGTTCGGTTCGGATTTGATTCAGGGCTTCCGGCCGGATATCCAGACCCACTATTTTTTGGGGGGATATCTGAAATAATTCTTCAGGCGGCTGGATCTCCGGAACCAAAGGAATATTCATGGCCTTGATCCCTTTATTAGCCAGGAACATGCTCATCGGTGTCTTCGAGGTCCGGGATACTCCAATAATGACTACATCAGCATAGAGCGCACCCCGGGAATCCCGGCAGTTATCATACTTGACAGCAAATTCAACAGCTTCTACTTTGCGAAAATACTGTTCATCCATACGATGAGTAATATTGGGTATATGACTGGGATCCAATCCTGTCTGACGGGAAAGGGCATCAAGCAGCGGCCCAAGAATGTCAATAATCAGTAATTCTTTTTCGGCTGCTTTCTGTTCCAGATAAAGCCGAAGTTCCTGCAGAACCAGAGTATAAACCAGGATAGCCTGTTCATTCATGGCCTCTTCAATAATCTCATCCAGATGAGCTTCATCCCGGACATAAGGCACCCGGCGAATGCGAGTGCGTACCCCGCTGAACTGAGCTGCAGCAGCTCTGCTGACAAATTCTGCTGTTTCACCTAAAGCATCGGAAATAACATAAATAACCGGAATAGATGAAGTCAAAGGCTCACCACCACTTCTGGGTTACACATAGAAAACATCAGACTAATTCAAAGCTTACTGGCCTGCTAATCTGAATGCCCTATCTAATGCTTGATCCATTTATAATTGTAAATCAGCAATTTCCACGAAAATTTTAATCACATTAGTTTTGGAAAAACGGCCAATAACTTCATAGCATTCTTCACCTTTTTCATCCACAAACCCTTCAACCACAGGCAGGGTATTGAGCTGATACTGGGCCAGTTTTTTGACAGCTTCCAGGACGGGTTCATCCGGTGTGGTCATAATTATGTTAGGCATTCTGGTCATGATAACACCGACCGGGACTTGTTGCAGATCATATTTACCCAATGTCGCTTTCAGGAGATCTTTGCGGGAAAGCATCCCGCGCAGGATCCTGTCTTCACCAACAACAATGAGGCTTCCCACGTTTTGAGTGAAGATTACAACTATGGCGTCATGGATACTCGAGGTATCACAGATCACCACAGGTACCGACTTACAGCCGCCAACCCGCAATTCACGCATTTGAGCCGCTAACGGGGAAGGTTCCTGTTTCTCCCGAAAAGAATAGCCGACACGCGGACGAGCATCTAAAATACCGGTCATAGTTAAAATACTGAGATCCGGACGCAAAGTAGCTCTCGTCGAATCCAAAATCGCAGCAATTTTTTCACCTGTAATCGGACTTGATTGCTTTACAATCTCAACTATACGCTTTTGGCGCCCAGATAATTCCACCTATTCACCTTCTCCCTCATTCAGGGACCAATGATTCAGCTTAGATTATTATCCCCTCAAGGTACGTTCCTGCGACACTTATCTGAATGTCTGCATCTCGGGGTGCATAAGCAGATATGGGTTCAGTTTGTATTCAAGGCCAGATCCAAGTGTGTTTAAATGTATGTTCTCGACCATCACACCGTATAAATTATAATAATATTCTTCTTTTCTGTCAACTTAAATAAAACCATAGCCAAGAAGCCGGCCCCCTTAAAAAAAGCAAAAATCCGGCTTTCCTGCGATATTTACACCAGGAGACTGAGATCGCCCAGACACCCCAACATCTCGACACATTGCTGTAACAGTGCTAAACGGGCCTTTCTTAAATTCACATCTTCAGCCATAATCATAACCGACAGGAACAGAAGTTCAATAAAAGGCACCAGTTCAGCCGCAAGAGCAAAGGCCGCTTCGAAGTCCCGCTTGCGTAAAAGGTCGGCAAACCCTGTTTGGCGGTTCTGGATTTCCTTAGCCAGATTTATTTCAGCCTCATCGGTCAGCAAATCAGTATCCAAAACCTCGGCCGGTCCCTTTTTGCTGAGATTGTTACAGCGTATATAGGCTTGCTGGCAGGCAGTAAATCCAGGTTCAGATCTTTTGGCCGCCAGGATAGCAATTTTTTTACTGCAGAGGTACACGAATTCACTTCCCTGGGCCAAAACAGCATCAACAAGATCATAGCGGTAGCCTTGCTCCTGAAGTACAAAACGCAGTCTTTGGGCAAAGAAGTCCAAGAGGACTGGTAACAGTTCCTCCTGCGCTTTAAGAGTTTTAGCCTGGCAGACATATTGGCTATAGGCCTCAGCCAGTATTGTATCCAGCGGAAAATCCCATTCAGCTGCCAGCAAAATGCTGACCACACCCTGGGCCTGGCGTCTCAGAGCATAAGGATCCTGGGATCCGGTGGGCTGAATGCCGATACCAAAAGTCCCGACAATGGCATCGACTTTCTCGGCAATACTGACAACCTGACCAGCTAATGATTCCGGTAAAGCATCACCGGCAAAGCGGGGCAGATAATGTTCTACTATACCGCGGCACACTTCCGGGTTTTCCCCGCTGGCAGCAGCATAATCAGCACCCATAATCCCCTGCAGCTCCGGAAAATCGTAAACCATCAGGGTTACCAGATCAGCTTTGGCCAAAAAGGCTGTTCGCTTGATAAGTTCGGCCTGTTGATCATCCAGATTCAACAACCTGCTGATAAAACCGGCCAGTCCCATGATCCTGTCCACGCGCTGCCTGACCGTGCCCAATTTTTCGTGATAGACTATTTTCTCTAATTTTGGTACCAGCTCAGCCAATTTGACTTTCCGGTCTTCCCGGTAATAAAAATCAGCATCTTCCAGGCGGGCTTTCAATACTTTTTCATTACCTGCCCGGACCTTGTCGAGACCCTTCTCATCACCGTTGCGAACCGTTATAAAGTAGGGCAGCAGTTTCCCTTTGCTCTCATGCACCGGAAAATAGCGCTGGTGTTCACGCATCGGCGTCGTCAGGACCAACTCCGGAAGATACATATAGCGGGGAGCTATCTCACCCAGAAGGGCAGTGGGGTATTCCACAAGATTGGTAACTTCGGACAGCAGTTCCTGGTCCTCAAAAACTTGAGCACCTTTATCCTGGGCCAGGGTCTGTATTTGCTGCCAAATAACCCTACTGCGCTCGGCCGGATCCACCAAAACATAAGCCCGGCGCAGAAACTCGACATAATTCCCGGCCCTGGCCAGAGATACTGGTTCGGAAGCCAAAGTGCGGTGGCCCTGAGACAGTCGTCCGGACTTCAGGCCCACAAGTTCAAAGGGAACAACATCCTGATCATAAAGAGCCAGCAGCCAGCGAATTGGCCGGGCAAAACGAAAATCCCAGCTGCCCCAGCGCATTGGTTTCGGAAAATGCAGGGAGGCAATCAAATCCAGGCAAAGTTGGGGCAATAGTGAAAAAGTATTCTGCCCGGCTTCTGATTTATGGGCAAAAACACTGGGTACTCCATTTACTTCCCGTACGAATAAATCTTCCACCGCAACTCCCTGGCCTTTGGCAAAGCCGAGGGCAGCCTTGGTTGGCGCTCCTGCGGAATCGTAAGCGGCTTTGACTGCCGGACCTTTAATTTCCGCTTCAAAATCTTCCTGTTTTTCAGCGAGACCGCTCACCAGGACAGCCAAACGCCGGGGTGTGGCATAGACAGCCAGAGTGTTGTAGTTCAAACGCAAATCGCCAAGCCGCGATTTAGTCTGCTCTTCCAGCTGTTTTAAAGCCCCGGGAGTAAATTTAGCCGGTATCTCTTCTGTGCCAATTTCCAACAAAAAATCTTTAGCCATGATTACTTACCCCCCTGCCAGCTTTTTTCAATAAGGGATAACCCAGTTTTTCCCGTTGTTCAACAAAGGCCTGAGCACACAAACGGGCCAGGGTTCTGACCCTTCCGACATAACCCGTCCGTTCCGTNNTTGGAAAAATCAATTTCATTTTGCAGATAAATATCCCCGTAAGTAATATCAGCAACCCATTCTATATCGAAAACACTTTCTTTATTCTGAATGAAGGTTGCCAGCCTTTCTATACCGTAAGTAATCTCAGCACATACAGGTTTGCAGTCTATACCCCCGCATTGCTGGAAGTAAGTAAACTGCGTAACCTCCATACCGTCCAGCCAAACCTCCCAGCCCAGTCCCCAGGCTCCCAAAGTAGGAGATTCCCAGTTATCCTCGACAAAGCGTATGTCATGCTCCTGCGGGTTAATTCCCAAGCCTTCCAGACTTTGGAGATAGAGATCCTGAACATTATCCGGTGAAGGTTTTAAAATGACCTGGTACTGAAAATAATGCTGCAAGCGGTTGGGATTTTCGCCATAACGGCCGTCTGCCGGCCGGCGCGACGGCTCGACATAGGCAACATTCCAAGGTTCAGGGCCCAAGGCCCGCAGAAATGTTGCCGGGTTCATTGTACCTGCACCTTTTTCCAGATCATAGGGCTGAGCAATAATACACCCTTGATTTCCCCAGAATTGGTCAAGGTTAAGAATCATTTCCTGGAATTTCATTAATCGGCCTCCTTAAATAAAATTAGTAATGGAGTGCAGGCGAACGAGCAAAGGTGATTTACCGACCCCCAAATTAAAAAACCCCGTCCCTGCAGCACAAAGCTACAGGGACGGGGTACTAATCCCGCGGTTCCACCCTGTTTGATCCCATAAGGATCCCCTCATTTGACGATTAACAGTGTTCGGAGTTGCCCGGCTCCATTCCCCTGTCCGGTTTCCACCCTTGCCGAACTCTCTGAGAAGGGAATTACTAGAACTTCTTTCTCCTCATTACACAATCATAATCATAATAAGCAGATATAATCAAAAACTATTATAATTCACAGCAGGCCGGAGTGTCAAATCAGAGTACCTGACAACATCCGCAAAGAGCAGCCGGATCTGCACTGAATTACATTCCTAAATCTTTCCTGATATTCCAGGAGCGCAGCTGTCTTTCAAATTTATATTCACAGTAATTTTGCAGAGTATCGATAATTTCCTGCTGCATCCAAGCAGTCCAGCGCAGCCTGTCCAATTTATTCAGATCAGCGCTTACCAAGCGCTTGATAAAGGCAATACTCCCTGCTGTTAACCAACGGCCGGAAAAACCCTCCGCACAGGACCGGCAAAGGGTCCCGCCTGCCTGTGAACTGAAATAGAGCCGTTCTCCCTTTACTCCAGCCCCACATTCAGCGCATTTATCCAAAACTGGAGAATAGCCCAGTATGGCCAGCAGTCTCAGGGTACAGGCACATTGTACCAACAAAGGTTCATAATGAGCCAGGAGAAAAAAACCGGTTAATGTCAGAGTAAACAACTCCGGCTGAGGCTGTCCGTTTATCAGGGCAATATCCACTAATTCAGCGATCCCGGTCGCAGCCATAGTGCGCTCCAGATCGTTCCACAAATGGGGAAAGCTCTCCTTGGGGCTTGCCTGACTCACTGTATCCAGACTGCGCCCCCGGTAGAGTAAAAAGTCTGCGTAAGTGAATAACTGGGTTCCCCCTCTCTGACTGCTTTTGGGTTTACGGACGCCTTTGGCAATTGCCTGGATCTTGCCATTTTCCCGAGATAACATCGTTAAGATACGATCCGACTCACCATATTCCTGGCTGCGTATAACTATAGCGTCAGCATGGTAAACGGCCACTCCCGGTTCCACTCCTTTATCTCTCTCACTTGAGCAAGTCCAAGCCACAGCTGGTACCCAGGCGATCAGCCCCGGCCGCAATTAACTGTAAAGCTGCTTCTCTGGTCCTGATTCCGCCGGAAGCCTTGATCTTAACATCCCGGCCCAACCATCTCCTGAGGTTGCGGACATCCTCAGGCGTAGCACCTCCACCAGCAAAACCGCTCGATGTCTTAATAAAATCCGCTCCAGACCGGGTGACAATCTCCGCAGCCCGTTTTTTCTCCTGCTCGTCCAGGAGAGACGTCTCAATAATAACCTTGATGATCAGACCGCAGGAATGGGCTGTTTCCACAACTCTCCTGATATCTTGCTCCACAGCATACCAGTCAGAAGACTTGGCCCGGCTAATATTCATAACCATATCTACTTCTCTGGCCCCCAAAGCCTTAACTGCAAAAACTTCCTGTACCTTGATTTCCGTTAAGGTTGCCCCCAAAGGAAAACCAACTACAGCAGCTACTCCAACTCCGGTGCCAAATAATATTTTGGCCGCAATCCTGACGTAACAGGGATTAACACAGACGGCAGCAAAACGGCTTAATTTCGCCTCATGGCATAAGCTGACGATATCTTTTTCAGTGGCAGCTGCCTTCAGCAAGGTATGATCAATCAGCCCGGCGATAGACATTCCTCCCACTCTCCTTCCGCCCCTGTATCTCTTTGTTTCTGAATAGACCCACATGATTACTTAAGTACCAGCAGAAAACGAAAATAGACAGAGGAAAATACCTGCATCTCAATGATTCAGGCTTTCTAATGATCCTTGTTATAACCAAACCCCCTGAGAACATCCAGCCTGTTTCTCCAGTCTTTCATGACCTTGACCCAAAGTTCCAGGAAAACCTTGCTTCCCAAAAGGGTTTCAATGTCACGTCGGGCCGAACTGCCAATCTCTTTTAACATTTGACCTTTTTGACCAATTATTATCCCTTTTTGAGAATCCCTTTCCACTATGATCTGCGCCCTGATTTTAACCAGAGATCTTTTTTCCTCTACTTCTTCGATGATAACAGCAACTGAATGGGGAACCTCATCCCTGGTCAGTTCTAAAACTTTTTCCCGAATCAGTTCAGCTATAATAAAACGCTCCGGCTGATCGGTAACCTCATCAGCAGGATAATACAAGGGACCCTCGGGGATGTGCTTAAACAGCACTTTTAAAATTTCTTCGGTATTTTTTCCGTATTTGGCCGAAACGGGAATAATAGCCAGAAAATCAGCCCGGCCAGCATACTTTTTAATGCCTGACAAAACCTGATCCTCGGTCAATAAATCAATCTTATTCAAGATCAAAACACAGGGAGTGCCGGACTGTCTGATCATTTCCAGGACAAATTCCTCACCCGGACCAAAAGCAGCTGCCATATCTACCACATATAAGATTACATCCACTTCACGAATCGATTCCCGGGCAGTACCTGCCATATATTCTCCCAGTTTATGTTTGGGCTTTTGCACACCGGGAGTATCCAGAAATATTATCTGTCCTCTTTCCTCTGTGAGGATACATTGAATTTTATTCCGTGTAGTCTGAGGCTTGTCAGACATGATCAATACTTTTTGCCCCAGCAGGTGATTGAGCAAGGTCGACTTTCCGGCATTTGGCCTGCCGATTACTGCGACAAAACCCGAACGAAATCCTGGAGGCAGATTT
>DDXI01000137.1:190-7312 GCA_002347475.1 Peptococcaceae bacterium UBA2264 | reverse complement strand
TTTACTATAATATAGCCAGTCCCCATCCATGGCAGCAAATCCACCATCCGCAAGCTTTGCTTTTTCAATGCCATTGAGCTTCATCCTATTTAAGTTCAATCGTTTTCCTTTTTGGTTTATCTCACTGTAATAGATCCACTCATCCTTAAAGCCGTTTATCTCAATATTGTCTCCAAGTTGAATAACCCCGGTGCCGTCCTCCGTCATTTTCATTAAGCTTGTTCCGTCAATGTAATATACAGAGCCTCCCGACGCCCACATAACGCCTTTAAAAGAGTCGATATCGGCCAGCTTTGTCTTTCCAGTGCCGTCTGTCTTTATCCTGTAAATGCTGCCTGGTTTAACGCTGTAGTACAGCCAGTCGTCCGAAATCTCGAAGCCGTACATATTTTCGCCGCTCATGATCTTCGATTTTCCTGTGCCGTCCCTCATCATCTTATATACGCTCATTTCCTTGTCGGCGTAGTAGATGATGTCATCCCGCACAATCATGAGCTGAGCATCAAAATTGTCTGCGATCTTTGTCTTTTCAGTCCAGTCAGGCTTCATGTTATACAGAGTGCCATTGAGTGTGTAGTATAACCAGCCCCCGCTCTGCATGACCCCGCCAACACGTGGACCTCCATTGACGCCCATCATGCCGCAGCCTGCGAAAAGTGCAATTAAAAAAACTATCGCCAATAATAATCCTGTTATCTTTTTCATCATGATCACCTCTTTGACAATATACTCATTATTTGCGGGCATTGCAGAATCCCTTGAGTTCCGGTATTTGACTTAGCATATTTAAACTAGTGATGGACAGGTGGTCCCTTTCGGAATTTTCCTGCCCATCACTCGAGGTCGTACTGCAATTGAGTACTCCTCCTTTCAATTTTTCCCCGTATCCAATTTTCCAATATTTCTATTGTTGGTTGGAATCGCCGGCTTTTCCTTTTGATGGGTTGCAAACTTGCGTCTGCTTCCTTCTCAATCAGAGTTTTGCTTCAGGGATATAAATCCCGAAGGATCTATGAATATCCCTGTTACTTCCGGTTTTTGGGGTTCTCGTACTTTGATCTTTCGACCATTTCTGGGGTTGAAATCATAATACCATATACTGAATTTTCTGTCAATTGCTTTACGAACGAATGCGATGTTTATTTATGTTTTTAACCGGCCCTTACACAATCTTTTTACATTTCATCCTCTATGGGTCATTCGCAAACCCATCTCAACATGTTGCGATGGGTCTCCTTTTCTTTTGTTTGAATATTCTCATTTTTTATGCTAGAATAAATATAGACAAATAAATTGTCATTGAGAAAGAAGGTATATTTATGTTAGGCATGGGCTTGCTAGGAACAATCCTCGTAATACTTTTAATTCTATATTTACTTAAGAGGGTATAATACCGTTTGAATTTGATGTTCTCTAATGCCTAGAGAACAGTATCATTAAGACATTGAGACCTATGAAAATGAGAGATGAATTTCTCTCTTTTTTTATATCTAAATTATTTTATATTCTAATCATTTTCCCACTTATATAAATTCGGATTTTTATCTAAAATCGACTCATATTGATCCATGATTCCATAAATAGCATCTGGGTCTAATTGCTTATATCTTTTATATTTTACGTGTCTGTCTTCTTGCGTCGCCCACCCCATATGTTTCACTCTAAATTCAGATAAAGCCGTTGGAAACGACACAATATTTGAAGGGAATCTGCCGCAATGCTGCGGTGCCTCTCTCCATAAATATTTAACCTCAGGTTGATATCGCAAAAGAAAAGGTCTGTAAACGCTGTGCGCGTTCCAATATTCATCCTCTCGATAATGTGTTTCGTCCCACATATCATAGAGTCTAAAACAATATAGATCATAATCCTTTTGATTAATAAGATTTTGTACGTTATCCCAAAAACTAACTTCAAGTATTTCATCTGCATCAAGATTTAAAATCCAGTCAGGATTTGTTTTTATGGTTTCCTTCCATTGTTTTTTTCTAAGTTCAACCTCATTTGCGAACATCGAATGCTCATTTTTTATAATGTGCAGAGGGATCCCTTGCAATATGTCCTGGCAGAGTTGAATCGTGTTGTCAGTGCTTCCATCATCAATGATGACCGCTTCATCAATATGTCCTTTTAGGCCCTTCAACAACCGAAGCAAATAACGTTTTTCTTCATTTTTCACAATCATTGAAAGCGTAAGCTTATTCCCATGCTCTTTAAATTTACGTGGTAACGCAAGTTCTTCCCGAAAACTATTAATATAATCTTGCACACCATCAAGGTCCTTCTCACGATAAATATGGTACGCGGGATAATACGTGTCAACGAACAAATCAATGCCAAGCACAGCCGCCCGTATGCAAAAAAACCTGTCTTCGCCATGGATGGTCAAGTTTTTTATAGTCTTAAAGTTAACACCTTTCATCAATGCAGCTTTGTGAATCAATGTAACCGCCCCTAATCCACCCACCTCATACAATCCGGGGATTCTGAGTTGCTCCAAAAATCTGTTCCGCCGTGAATTTTTCTCTATTTCGTTAAGATCTTCATATAATATTTTAGGAACCAGATCATATTCATCAAACAGCCACACATTCGGTTCGAGCGGTCGGTCCTTTCCCCATTGACTCCAAAATATTTCAGAGACAATATCTTTATTTGCATCTTTAAGGTGCTCAATCAAATCAGGGTGCAAAACTAGATCAGAATCAACAAAAAACAAATAATCATAATTGTTTTCTATTGTGTAATCAATGATCGCATTTTTGTACTTTGCTACTTTAAATATTATGTTGTCGTCCCAGTGGTGGAAATCTTCATCGCACAGATATCTGCCCTGCTTTTCACCCAAAACGACAGTAACCTGAGCATCATCTCTTTCAAACTCAGCGATCAACTTGCTGGAGCTTTCATCACTATTATCATCAATAAAGAAATAATCGATGGAAATGGTACGCCGATTAAGATTTTTTAAGGACTTTAAAAAACATTCTAAAATCTCCGGCTTTTGATAAACCGGGCTGCCAACTAAAACTTTCATTTTATTCACAGGTACGACCTCCATCTTAAATTTGGATGATCAAAAAACCAGACCTAAGAGTCGATTATAAGATTGGCTATATTTAGGTAACCATTTCAAAGGCACCCTCAATTTTGCCATTGTATTTTGAATATTCTAATATATTTTATCACAGATTTCAGTATCGTGACAAATCGGATTGTATCTCCATGGATTTATATGGTTTCATTTAGGTGATTCTTAATATCTCATATCTTCCGGTACATTGTCTGGACGGTTTATGTTATGTCGATGGCTGTCAATTGTTGGGTTTAAAACGCCTTCAATCAGCACGAAAAAAGCCTTCCCATCTGAGAAGGCTTGAATTTCATGGTGCGGACAATCTTCATTTCAGATAAGAATTGGGCAGAGATTATTTTTCAAACTCATACTCAAAAGAGGCACGGTCAGTTTTGAAATCAAATAGCGTTTTGCCGTCTTCTTCAAATGAATAATGGGTGGTACATGAAATACTTTCACGTATTAATCGTTTCATGCCGCCGTGAACAGGCGCATAAAGAGGATAATCCTTCTTTTTGATGAGTGTGGCTGTTAGCTTAAATCTTCCTTGCGAAATTGCAATTTCCCCATGGCCGATGTGCGCAACTTTTGCACCCAGATAGGTAGCAATTCGATACTCTTTTCCATGCCACAAAATTACACCAATAATTCCTAGAAAATGAATAGCACCCAGAGGTATATTGGCTACAGACATCATTATACTGCAAGGAGATTCATCAAAAAAATTACATTGCGTCCAAGCATAGGCTTCGGGAAACGACCGGCCTCTGTCACCCTCAATATAGCCCGCATCGTTATCAAATCGATAAGCATGGCCGTTTATACTAAGCAACCCGCTCACCGTGTTTGTCATACTGAACACGCTGTGACGACACTCCATAAACGGTACATAGCGAAACGGTCCCATAATATCGTAACCTATAGGTGATAGAGGTCCGAATTTTAGGTTGCCGCAAGCCGTAATTTCATCTGTTTTAATGTTAAGTGTCAGCCCTTGATCAAAAAAAATATTCTCACCAATTTTAACCTGCAGCTTGTTTCTTCGACAGGAGAACTGTTCGTATGGAAAGCATATATTCCACACGCCGTGATCTGCAATTATCTGGATAGAAGCGGACTTTTGACCCTCCTCATCGATATGCATCGCAGGAATTAAGGCAACTGTTTGTCTGGGGTTCTGTGCCTTAAAATACCACCCTTTGAAATAATTATTCATACGGTTCTCCTTTTTAACTCAAGTAAAACTTCTGCGTGTGTGAACACTGTTTTGCATAATAGTGTCCAACTGCATATTTAAATGAATTCATTAAAAATGCAATCGCTTTTCTACTCACCTCAGCATAGGGATTCATCCTGTCAAAAGCGTGATAACAGCCTGAATATATTTCGAAGTCTACCTTAACCCCTGCATCTCTTAGGTCTCTCACGTATATAATTGTCTCGTCTCTGAAAGGTTCAAGATCACCAACGAAAGTTACTGCTGGGGGCAGGCTGGTAAAGTCTGTCGCTCTGGCTGGTGCTGCATAGGGGGGCACATCGTTCCCCGCAAAATCACCCAGATATAAGCCCCATGCTACTCGATTGGCATCTGAATCCCAGACAGGAGCGTTATTTTTCTTGGCAGATTCGTTCGTCATCCTATCATCAAGCATGGGATACAACAGCATTTGAAAAGCGATTTTCACACCGCCAAGATCCCTTTCGTAGAGAGCAATCGCAGCAGCCAGACCTCCTCCGGCGCTTTCACCCCCGACCATCAGTTGATCGTCTCTGATTCCCAGCACACCGGCATGTTCTTTCATCCACAGAAGTGCTTCATGACAATCATCCAAAGCTGCGGGATATGGTGCATCTAATGAAAGGCGATAGTCTGGCGCGACGACAACGCAGCCACTCTCAGCAATAAACTTTCTGATAATTCCAATACTGGATTCCGGTACACCCATAGCATATCCTCCGCCATGCATCCAAAGTATCCCGGCAGCAGCCCCTAAAGAAACAAGAGGTCTATAGATGCAGATGCGCAGACCCGTGCCGTCTTTTCTACGGGTTATCCATTCTTCGCTGCAGTTCAGTCCTTTAACCTTTTTACCACGCATCTTGTCTAACATCATTCGAAGTTTTATAAAATCCGTTTTGCTCGATAACTTTATAAATTTTTTGTAAATTCTGCCGGGAATTCGCAATTGCTTGTCGATCATTTTGTGCTCTATCTTCATAATGCCTCAGCTTCCATTTTTACAGCTCAAATTTTAGTTTTGTACAGAAATCTTCAATTCTTTGCATAATGGCAACCTTTTTATGGTCAAGTGACATCCGGACATTATTCTTTGGATTGCTTATGTATAAAATCTATAATTTCTTTTACTGCGATATTCTGTTGATCTTCTCTGCTTATCGTCGCAGGTGGGTCACCCTTTTGTTCTCCATAATTTCCAAATTGGGCATGGTTGCCGCCATCAATGATCACAACGTTTTTTGTGTAATTGATGTTTTTTTCTAAGTTTGAGTTCAATGTTCCGTAAATAGTAAGAGCGTTTTCCGGCGACACATCACCATAAATATATGCGCCCAGCAAAATAAGACCTTTGACCTTATCTTTATGATTTGCAGCATAACTGCTTGCCATGGCGCCCCCCATCGAATGACCGCCTATGTACCAATTTTTAATATCAGGCAACTCGTCAAAGACCTTGTTTGCTGCGTTTTGGTCGAATATCGCCAAGTTGAACGGCATTTTTATCAGCACACAGGTAATGTGGTTTTGACGCAGCTTATTTAAAATTGGGGTATATGCTGTATACTCCACCTTGGCACCCGGATAAAAAATCAGTGCGGTATCGCTGGGCGTGGCAGGGGATAGTATGATCAAGTTGTCTTGAATACGCATCGTTTCTGCACTTTGCATCACTGCAATCGTCACATCATCTGCTCTGTAATAATCGGATACATAGACCAAAAATGCTGATGTCAATAAAACCACAAGCGATATGAGCGTGATCAGGGCTATTTTAAGCCGTTTTTTCATTGATATCCTCCTTTTATCGTTTCAACATGGCATTTCATCAGCTCATCTTTAATCATTTTATTCGGCTATGAGACATTGTGCGTTGAAGAACAGATCCAAACATCTTTGTCATTATATTCTAATAATTATCTTAAAACAAGATTACTATACTTTATCACCCACACCTAATTGTCATATTCTAAATTAATTTTCATTCACTAATCTAGCTCTCATTGGTAAAAAATAACTGTTGAGTCATTGTTGGGTTTAAACCCCATAAACGAACACGAAAAAAGCCTTCCCAATCTGGGAAGGCTTGCCATTCATGGTGCGGACGAGAGGACTTGAACCTCCATGACCTTGCGATCACTAGGACCTGAACCTAGCGCGTCTGCCGATTCCGCCACGTCCGCTTATTCAAGGAATATTCTAACGGTTGTCGCCGTCTTTTGTCAATATGGCTGGGGCGGTAGGACTCGAACCTACGAATAACGGAGTCAGAGTCCGTTGCCTTACCAACTTGGCNNTCTAGCCCCTGAGCTATTCCCGCCTCATGAAAATCCGTAATGACAAAAAAATGGTGGAGGGGGGAGGATTTGAACCTCCGTAGGCGTTGCCAGCAGATTTACAGTCTGCCCCCTTTGGCCAACTCGGGAATCCCTCCACAATTCGATGATGGAGCCGACAATAGGACTCGAACCTACAACCTGCTGATTACAAGTCAGCTGCTCTACCAATTGAGCTATGTCGGCAAGAAAGAAATGGCGGAGCCGACGAGAGTCGAACTCGCGATCTCCTGCGTGACAGGCAGGCATGTTAGGCCACTACACCACGGCTCCGCATTATGGGGATCGGGCTTTGGTAAGCCCAAAAGTAAAACTAATTGGTGACCCGGACGGGAATCGAACCCGTGTTACAGCCTTGAAAGGGCCGTGTCTTGACCGCTTGACCACCGGGCCACGTAAGGATTTGTCATGCACCTGAGAAAATGGTCGGGGCAGAGGGATTCGAACCCCCGACCCCCTGGTCCCAAACCAGG
>DDXI01000137.1:0-143 GCA_002347475.1 Peptococcaceae bacterium UBA2264 | reverse complement strand
CATCGGCCTTCGGTGCGATTTCGCAAGATTTCAAATCCCTTTGCATGGCATAAAAAAACCTCTTGCCCAATCAATAGACAAGAGGGTGAATTCCTGGTCGGAGCGACAAGACTTGAACTTGCGGCCTCTACCACCCCAAGGTA
>DDXI01000145.1 GCA_002347475.1 Peptococcaceae bacterium UBA2264 | reverse complement strand
GGGGTTTATAAGGAAGTTTATTTGACAATGCTGGCCGGCGAATTGCGCGATGAAGCTTGGATTCCTGTTTTGATTGCCAAACTGGATTCCGGTGGGGATCTTGTCTGCAAAACAGCCTCGGATGCTCTGGCTAAAATTGGGACAGAGGCAGTCGCAAAAGCTGTCTATGAGCGCTATTGCTTAAAAAAAGGCTATTTCAGTATCTTTGCAGCACCTTTGATGGGACAAATCAAGACAGAAGCAGCTGAAGATGCCATCCTGAAATTGCTATTCACTGAAGAGGACAAGGATGACGCTGCCGTCCTGGTGGACAGTCTTGGTCAATTATTGTCTGTCAGGGGAATTCCGCTTATTCAGCAATATATTGAAGAGGGTTATTCCAGTTGCTCCATTAGTCTGGAGAAAACCTTATATTGCGATTGTGTCCTGAATGGCGTGGAACTCCAGGACCTGGCAGAGTACAGAAAAATCCTGCGGGGAGAAAGAGACGAATACAGAAAGCGCTCAGCAGAGTATCAGGCGAAAATAGCAAATTCTGCTCAGGCAAAATCGGAGAAGGCCATACCCCTGGTTAATACTATTAGCATAGGACGCAATGATCCTTGTCTGTGCGGCAGCGGCAAAAAGTATAAGAAATGTTGCGGAAAATAAGTTTGTGGCAGGATTCTTAATTTTAGTGGCGAAAATAAAAGGGATATCATGTTATCATGATCAACGAAAATTATTAGGAGGTTAAATTTAATGTCAGAAAAAAAGCTGCCGGTTTATTCAAATTTTGTGGGTATGGAAATGACTATTTTTGATATGACCCTTGTTTTTGCTACCAAAAGGGCAGGAGAAAATCCCAAGGTTGGACCTGAAGATGTTGTTGCTGAGGTTGTCATGAGCCCACAACATGCCAAATCGTTTTTACAAATGTTTGAGAAAAACATCAAAGAATATGAAGAGGCATTTGGGGAAATAAATATTGAACCCAGTCCGGATGCAGAAAAGAAACTCACTCCTGAAAACTAGCTCCCAGACTAAGGAGCTGTTATCGAGACTATAATTATCAGCAAATTCCTTTGCCTGGTAGTAAATCGATAATACATCCCTTGAGATTACAAAAAATTCAAATGCCTCACAGGTAATTTCAATCGGGATTGCAAATAATTTAAACGGAATTACTGAAATAGGTAATTGACCTCCCGAACATAAGGTTACTTGGATTTTAATGACGAAAAACAACCCCGGCGTACTTACCGGGGTTTTGTCTTTTTTTTGTTCAGCATTTATTGGCGTATTATGAGTTTGTAAATGAAGGAGTGCTTTCGTGATAATATTGGTAAAAAGAAAACTCCAAATCTGTATTTGTAATGGTTGGGGAATATTTCTTGCATTAGGTTGCTCATGTTGTTAAGTTTTCCTTTATTTTATTAAGCACTACTGAATCTACTCTAGCTCCGTAATACATATCATATAATGTAAATTGAAACTGAATTTCAAGAACATAAATCATGGATTTCAGTTCTTTCCATGCACTATTTCCAGAATTCTTGGATGGAATAGAAAGACCCATTGCATCTCCGCCATTTACACCCATCCCAGGCATTGGCACATATTCAACCAGCATTTGGGGCATAATTTTCTGGTGTAATTCTTCCCAGTTAACTTTCTTATCTGTTTCGGCAAAAATGTTATACGCCATATTTTTTACCTCCCCTCAGACATGAACCTGACATATAATGCCAATGGCGTTAAACTATTTGCTAACTGCTTTCTTACACTATCATCGATATCCTGTCCCCTGTCATCAAAGACCACTTCATTGCTGCACCCCGGGGGAAGGTATTTACTATACCATTTAATTCTGCCCAAGGCAAACTTTATCGCTCTATTTATGTTTTCCTCGCCGGACAGGTTATGATTAAAAATGTGCACAGCGGCATTCTTCTCCCTGTTATAGAATTCGGGAGTTATGGTTCCCCAGTCCAGTTCGAAGGCTTCCATTAAAAATTCCTCCTGTCTACTTGACTAAATCATGACTGCTTTGAATTTTCACACTTATTCTTCGTCTTTTACTGAATTCTAAAACTTCAAATAGAATCTCAAAGATATTTCTTCCGCTTACAGCAATAAAACATTCTGAAAGATTTACTGCGTTTTTTTTTGGATAAAATGAAGCAGGTGGAATTTTTGTTAAGTCTTCTGCATCCCATATAACATCTTTTGGTTTTAAAACTGCTAGTTTTGCTCGAATATCTATCAATTCATCTAAAGCAGGGGATATCTCTTCGGGATCAACTTTTTCATAGTATAATTTTTTTTGTAAATATGGATATTTGCTACCCCAATTATTTGCTTCCAGATGATAACAAATTGTCGAGAAAAAAGCATGCAACAGATCACTATCCCCAAATTCAGTCCAAATACCGCTTGTCCTAAATCCAATACTCATAGTATGGTTCCTCACTTAATTAAAATCGCTTAAATACTACTTCAACTAATATCTCAGTTCCATTGTATATGGCGTTTTCTAATTCATAAAATGTATCTATGCTGACGTTTTGTCCTCTAACATCTAAAATAAAAGTTTGATTTGTTTCAGCACCAAAGAATTCTTTCCTCTTCCAGTATTGTTGTTTAATATTTTCTATGAGATTTGACCTGCCGTTAGAAGTTGTTACGTTATAGTTTTTAATATCAACACAATGCCCTGGCTTATAGTAATCCGGTCTTACACTATCTATCTCACCATAATTAGCCTCCACAATATCACCATTAATATCCTTTTTTAGTGATACTTGGGCTCCATACCCATCAGAACTTGGGAAATCTATAGCAGCATCAACTTCTGACTGCCTCCAGGTAGGTCTACCTGAGGCCTTAGCCTCTGCTTCGGTAACATCTGTTATTCCGTCAGAAATAGCATCTGCATCAGTTCTTCCAATTAATTTTCTTGCGACATTTGTCATATCCTCTGAGCAGTTATTATGTACCAGAAACCCACAGGTACCTACATAGTACGTATGATAGTCTTCAATATTTAGGTTGTAAATCCTTTCCGGTTTCGTCAACTTTTCGAAGTAAATTGATGTTATCTTTTTTTGTGTATCTGATGATGTAATAATCGTATCTCCTGCTTTAAGATTTTCTGCCGCCTTCCACCATCCTGAATTAGTAAAGAACAAATGAGATGCAGTTGTTCTGATTTGCTCGTCTTCGAAATTTAAATAAATAAATTCAGTTGTACTCTTTATATATACTTGTTTGACCGGCATATAATCAGTTTCGCCAGTGTACACATTTTTCGATAGAACTAATTCACCATCATATATCTCATCAATTCTCTTACATCCACCTTTAGCATGTACAAGTGTCTCACCTGAGAAACAGCCAGCTTCTAAATATTTAAGAGCTGTTTCTGCTGCATCATCCGACATACCGCTGGTAAGTAATTCTGCTTTTAACGCAACTCTCGATAAATCAAATTCAAAACCATCAATTGTAGTCAGTTTTAAATCATCACCAGTTCTGAATGCTGATTTAACAATTTCAAATACCCTCTCAGTGTTGCTTTTCAAAGAGTTCTTAATTGATGAAACTGCCTCATCCATAATCTTGATTACCTGTGGCAGTATCTTCTCCAGAACTTTCGCTGCACCGAAAAGGGCTACATTGAGCACGGCATCAATCATAATCCGTTTTGCTGCTGCAGGATCACCTGTATCATAATATGTCTGGGCAAGTTTGACCGTTTCATTCAATGTATAAATATTTACCAAGAGTAAAGTTCCCCATAGCATTCCGACAAGCGGATTAGCTACCGTGATAAGGGCAATCGACAACATCCCAATATCTATGGCTGTCATCATTATCGTCGTCAGTGTTGCCAGGGCTATTATTACATTCAAGGCTGCTGAGCCGCCGGCCAGTCCACCGGAGATCATATAGGCGGCTGACCCGGTTTCCTCATCCAAGACTATGTACCCGGAACCTTGCCAGTTATAGTACCGGATCTCCTCGGCTGGAATAATCACTGTTCTGCCATTGTTAACAGCTGCTGTAATATCACTTTTAACACTATTGACAACGTTGAGCTTGCTGATAACACTGCTGAGATTATCTTTGGTTACAGTATAGAGCGGAATTCCTTGTTGGTTGGCTTCGCTTAGAATCTTGATGGTCGATACGGACGGTACATTTAATATTTGCTCATATATGCCATGTTCCAGAGCCGAGGCGACAATTCCCGAGGTAATCATATAGGATTTTTCATTTTCCTGGCTGCCATTTAAGCTGACAACGCTAAAGGTATCAGCGTCAACATCAATGTTGAAAGAACCTGAGCTCAGCTCAACCGGCACCATGAACAGATAGCTTACCTTGGCCTCATATCCTGTCATTGCCTCGCTTAGCAACCGGGTTGCTTTGACTTGGGCTTTGGTGGCAATAATCTTACTGATAGCATCAACCTGGCTAAAATAGATATGGGCGGCAGCACTCAAGATTTCACCTGTTATTTCAGAGGAATAGATGTTTTCTTCATTCATTGCTGCCTGGGCGTTACTCAGCCTGGTCCTGGTATTTTGCAGCTCTTTCTCAGAGGTTTGGCCATAATTCAGTCCAATACTGTAAATACTGCCGGCAGTTACTGCATTGGTTATATTTTCTCCGTTTATGCTGATAATAAATTGCTGACGGTAGCCCAGGCCCACGGGTTTTCCCACGGCAATGGTTTCCTCATCTGCCTTGAGCTGCGGTTTTAGCTGGACCAGATAGGCAGGAACTTTGAAAATACCCCCATACTGGTTGATAAGATCTACATCTTCAGTCGTAGCTGCTGCCCAGGATAAGGTTAACTTTTTCCCATATATTGCTGCGGCTTTGCTGCAATACTGAAAATCTGCACTCCCGCCAAAGTTCAAACCAAAGGGATCGGCTCCTTTAAGCGAAAACATCACCAGATCGGCATGATTATCAGTAATGGCAACTGACTCTTCCCGAACTTCAACTGTCTTGTAAGGCAGGCTTAATGGCAGAAGCCCCAGGTTTTCCGGGATTATCTTGGATCCGCCATAGATTTGCTCAAATGTCGTCTGAGTAAGGCCGTTGTCTGTAATATATTGATTGATCTGCTGTTCTGTACCTGCCAGCAGGTTAGAGATTTCTGTACTCTGTATATTTGTTTTGGCCCAACCGTCGGCCGAAGTTTCCCCAAGATTTTGCAGCAGAGATTTGTATGTCTCTCCGCTTAGCCCAGTGATCTCCTCCAGGTTCATTCCTGGTAATTTCTCATACTGCTTGAAACTGGGGTCAAGAGGAAGCCAGACTCCTTGTCCACTTACGGCTCCCGTACCCCGGTAGTTTTCATACGGGACATAGGCTTCGGCCCAGACATGTTCCAGACGTACTGCCGAAATCACACCGCCGGATACCAGGGACACCAGGGGGATGCCCAGGGAGCCCAGAGCCTTGACCGCGGCTTCCGCTGTTTCCGCGCCGGTCCAGCCCTGGACTTTCTCAACGGGGATTTCTGCTATGCCCCGGACATAACGGGCCGGGATGCTTTTATAGCGGAGGAGGGAGATAAGCAGGGAGGCCTGGTCATAGTCGTTGCCGGCCATCTGCTCCAGTGTTCCGACTGAGCCTTTGCGTGAGCCGTAGTAGGGCTCAAAGTTGATATTATTGCGGACATACTCATAGATGCCGACCGGGGTGTTCAAACTGTCGGCCAGATCTTTAGTGGCTTGGGTAAACTTGACTTCATCTGTTTCGGCCAGGTCTTCAGTGGTGGGTGTTGCAGGCAGGGCCGAGGTTATGCTATCAGAACTGCTGCCCATATAGGCAGCAGAAATCGCGGCCCCGGTGGCCGGGGAGGGAGGGGTAACACTGACATTGTTATGCGGCAGGGTTCCCAGAGGCTGGGCAGCCTGTTCCGGGTTGAGCAGATTGTTGATTTCGGCGATCTTTGTTTTTAATATTTCCAATTGAGCTTTGTTTTGAGCGGCGTCTTCCGGAGTCGCACCTCCGCCTTTTAAATCTTTCAAGACAGCGGCGATTACATCCAGTTTGTTAAACAGAGCGGCAAAATTGTCCAGCTTACTCTCCAGCTCAGCTTTGAACTTGTCATGTTTGTCCCGGGCGTTTGGGGTATTGAGTTTCTGCAGGGTCTTTTCGTTTTCGGCCAGCTCGCTGCAGATACCTGCCCGAATATCTTTTAGTGCCAGCTTGGCGTCTTTGATACCGGTTTTCAGCTGACTTAAATTTCCGCTGTCCAGGTCGGTCTGAAATTTCACCACCCAGGTACCGAGTTCGGCTGTAAAGCTGCCCAGTCTGGTTTTGGCCTGAGACTTGCCGGAGTTTTCTGTACGGGAAGTACTCTGGTTCGGCATCATTTGGTTCTCTGTCTGAGCCAGTTGTGTTTGCAGCATTTGCTGGGTTTGCTGCGTCTGCTCCGCTGCTGCCAGTTGGTTGATTGGCAGGACAAATGTAAAGGTAAATGTTACTAATACAATTAGTGCTATATATTTTAGGTAAACAGTACTTTTCTTCATCCGGACTATCCCTCCATCCAGTGAGCTGATTCTTGTTTCCGAAATTCTGCACTGTATTATTTTATGCAGCGCAGGGCCTTAAGCAGGCTATCAACAGGTAATAAGCAGATTGGAATTATAGCTTTGGATAATTAACATATCGTATTAAACATGGTACTAAGCAGGGTATTGAGCAGTATATGGAACAGAAAATAGAACAGAAAATTGAGCTGCTCTTGTCACGTCTACCTGGTTATCTGAATTCCAGCCGTGTCGAATTGCAGCATACCTGTTAAGGTTTCATAATAGGCATTAACCGTCAAAGAGTAGGGAATTGAAGTCCCGGGTAGTTTCAGAAGTATCCGGAAGGTGTATTCCTGACCGGTTGCCGTATTGAATTGCCAGACTGCATTTTCCTCAGTTACCGGTGTTACCCAGAGGATTTCCGAATCCGGAGGGATATTCAGTTGGATTTTGGCGCCGATTGCTGTTTGGGCAGCAACCTTGATTTCCAGCTCAGTCAATCCGCTGTTTGTTTCACTGGTCGGGACAACCTGCTCAATTGCTGTTTTCAAGATGCTTGGGGTATCACCCGTACAACTGCCCAGATCAAAGGTGAACAAAACTGATTTGCCGTTTTGATATGCATAGGTAATTACTCCGGGATAAGTGGCCGTAGTGGCATTTTCCAGGATCGCGGCTATCTGTGTACCGCCATTGAGCTCGACATTTTGGATTTTGCCCGCTCCGTTCAGAGCCTGGGCGCCAAAAACCGAACCCGCCGGAAAATTAATGCTGAAATCACCTAAGACGGCATTGCCGGTATATTTAACCCCGTTGACTCCCAGGTTTTTCAGATTGTCCCCATTGGCATCCATTGTGGCGATAAGGCCTTTGCCGCCGGCAACTTCGGCTGCAAGCTCCTGATCGTCATCCCCGATTAAGGGCAGTTTGCTGTCCAGCAGCATGTAGAGATTATATTTGCCGGTCCGCAGTTCGCTCATGAAAGATTCCCGCGTACTGACAATGGAGTAATAGACCTGCAGCTCATTTAAGGTATTTTGCGCCAGACTGATATTGCCCTGACTCTCCGCCCAGACCAGCACCCGGGGGCGCACTGCCTGTGCTATGGTTGTTTCGTAGGGATTTTCCACCTTGAGATAGCTGCTGGCCAGGGATACTTCTGTCCCGTCAGCAAACAGTGTATCCAGGACAACCATGTACGTTCCGGGCTCCAAAGGATCATGGTTCCAGATTTTCTCCGTGGTTGCACTTGCTGCAATATCCAGAGTGAGGGCTGTGCTGATCGTTCCCAGGACAGTTGCTGTTGCCGTGTCCACAATACGGATACGGGCAGTGGCATTGTTGAGGGCGACATTTCCTGTGTTACTGATGATGCTGGTGAAATTAACTTCATCTGCCGGGTAAATATTTTTTTGCAGAACCTGCAGGCTGCCGCTGATCCCGGCTCTTCCTTCGGTCTGGGCGACGATTGCCAGGCTGGCAGTGTTCCCGGCCAGCTTGGTCGTTCCCTCATAAATTTCAATGGTTACTGTATACTGGCCGGGAATATTCTTTCCTGTGTTCCAGAGTATACCTGTACTTGTTTGTTGTGTGGGCAATATCTCCGGCAGAGTTTTCACTGTGCTTTGGATAACTGCACCGTCTGCAGCGCAAATTTTTGTTACGACAGTCAAATTTTCAGCAATCTTATTGGTACTCTTGTTCTGGACGGTTACACAGATATTGACATCCTGATCTGCGCCATATTCCTGTTTGTCAGCAGTTACCGTCGCGGAAACCGCGGCATCGGCCGTGATCTCAAAGCCGGCTTCGGCAATGGAAATTACTTTGGTTCCATCAAACCAGGTGATCCTGGCTTTGTAGAGGCCAGTTATGGTTGTCCCGGTATCCCAGAGGAAATTCATTGCCTTGGTCTCTCCGGCTTCCCAGTTGCCTGCGGCTTCCTTGCTCAGGCAAGTTACCAGGACTCCGCCGGCGTCCAGGATTTCGGTTTTTCCGGCCAGAGCGGCAGGACAGGCAGTGAGATTCTTTGTCATATTGCTGATGGTTACCTGTTCATGGGCCGTGTATACTGTCTTATCTGTGATTACCGTGGAATCTAAAATATGTGCGCTTACGGGGATTGTCAGATCTGGTAAAGTCAAAGTTAATGCAGATTCATTTTGGTCAAGGTAGGTCAGGGTTGTATTTTTCGTCAGAGGCACGGTGGTATCGGCAATCAGCTCTGTTCCCGTGTAGGCCAGGGTAAAGCTCCTGTCTTCGGCCATCAGCAGCCGCTCCAGCGTCCACTGCAGCGTTTTGCTGCCATCGGCATAAGTCACTATGCTGGCTGGAGCCGGACTGATTGCGGAATCAGCGACCTTCAGGATGCCTGCCGGTAAAGTTGTTTCCAGGACAACATTTCGGCCTGCTGTATTGAATATTTCTCCGGCCAGTCCCGACATCAGGGCATTCAAGTCCTGGATTGAGGGGCTGTAAGCATATTTTCCGCCGCTGATTTGGGCGATTATACTCATCAGGTATTGATCGGCTTTGGCTCCCAGGGCAATGGTATAAATTTTGTAGCCTTTCGCTTTTGCTTCCTTAGCCTTGTTGATTGCTCTGGTTCTGTTCGATTCCCCATCGGAAAGAAGCAGGATTACCTTATCTCTGTCAAGGGTGCTCTGCTGATCCAATATTTGTATTGACTTACCCAATCCCAGGTCAATAGCTGTCCCATTCCAGGGCGAGGCTGGAGTTTGGCTGATTCTTGTTTTCAGCAGTTCCATATCTCCGGTTAAATCCTGCTGAATCCAGACAGTGCCGGCAAATTCAACTACTGCTCCCCGGTCCTGTGTTTGCAGGAGATCAACTACATTAAGGGATGCCTCTTTGGCAATATCGATTCTCCAGGGTTTGGTATAGGTATAATCTATATCTCCATCTTCCATGCTTCCCGAATCATCCAGACAGAAAACCAGGTCAATCGGTTTTCTTTGGTTTGTTTCCGGGGTTCCTTCCCCGCTTAATATAATTTGCGCGCTGACGGAATCGGGGCCGGGGTATAAGAGGGTTTTGCTCAGGCACTGGGTGGCCTCAATTCTCGTCGGCGGCGGGGTGGGTTTAACCTGAAAGACATATTCTCCTTCAGACAGTTTGGTTTCAGCGGCAAAGGACTCGGCTTTCAGAGCATAATACCTGCTGGTTGTCACCTCGGGTGTAAAGGGACTGAATTCCAGAAGGCTGAGGGATTCTTCAGCCTGGCACAGGATCGTTTTGCTTTCCGTCCGGACTGCTCCGGCATTACTGGTGATAGTGAACAAGAGATTCAGGGTCTGATCGATGTTGGCAGCGGTAACTATGGTGGCTTCTGTCCTTACCTCGCCCCCCAGGCCTACAGTGGTACAGAGGGGATCGGTGGTCAAGCAGATAGCACTTACCCGGAAAGATGGGTTGATCACGAAGGCTTTTTCTGCTGCTGCCAGGATTAGCCCGCTTGCCTTGTCTTTGACCTGGACAAGGACCGCATAATCTCCCGGCAGACAGTTTTGGGTATTCCAGCCCGGCAGCCCGTCGGTCTGGACAGATACTATACTGCCATTCTTCTGCCTGACGAAATAGAGCAGCTCGGCTTCAGCTGGGTTATAGGTACACTCGGCCTGGATGTCAAAGGTTTCATAAGCCTCAAAGCTGTTATATTCGGTTGCTGTGCCCTCGACATCCTGTATTAGTTTAATAGTTTGAATAGCTGCCTCAGGCAGATGCGCACCTGCCTGGAGGGCCCGGAGGGCCAGGGCTGTCAGATAGGGGCTGCCAAACCAACTGCCATCCCCGTTTTGTATGTTCAGGATCAAGGAATCCACATCTGCCGCTGTATCCGGACCTACCGTGTTCAGAATAGCCCGGTAAGACAGGAGCGTGGCGGCTATTGTGTCTTCGTCTGTGCCCCAGGTTGTATCAGGCTGCTGTTCAGAGACCAGATATGCCCCGGCTTTTCTCAGGGCGGTATGCAAATCAGGGTTCGTCGTGTTTGATTTGGTCTGGAAGGTACTCAAAGCAATTGCCGCCTGGGCCGTTAAGGAAATGACCGAATTCTGATTCCCGGTAAAGGACCAGGAACCATTAGCCTGTTGTCTCTTTATTAGGTAATCGCCGGCTTTTTGCAAAACTGCTGTCTCAGTATCTGTCTCGGCTGTCAAGGAATTCATAACTATGATCGTATCAAGGATATCGCTTTCATAACCTGGGGCAAGGCCCCAGCCGCCGTCCGGATTTTGGCTGGCCAACAAAGCGTTTTTAACGGCGTTATGTTTGTCTGCATTCAGGATCAGGGGCAATACTCTGGCAGCCAGATCATTGTTCAGGATTGCCAGATTCTCTGCCCAGATTGCTGCTGGCAGCAGATTTACCGCTGCTGAATTATTTTCCTGCAAATAAGTACAGACCTCACTGGTGTCGACAAAAGCCGTTTCTCCTGTTCCCCAGCTGCCGTCGCTATTCTGATTCTGCTGCAGCCAGGCAAGGGCTTTGGTTAACTCGCTGTCCGGTACTGTTTCCTCGCCAGATACGGCAGCAGCGCTGCCGTATATAGTGATAATTGTCAGAATCAGAAGGAAAAGCCAGGATTTCTTGCTGGAATTGTTGACGAGAGACATTATTTTCAGACTCCTTTGCTAACATTTTACAATTTATATTATTATTACATTAATAGGAATACAAGGATGAAAAAGACAGTTTTGTGCCGTATTTTGCCATCTTCTGTCGACTAAATCTGGGACCCCCTGTCACTTTATTGCGATTTACCGTATTCATTTCTCCAAAATCAGCTCTTGTTTAACGAATTCAGGAAACCTGAGCAGAGGGATCAGGCTGAAGTTATGTGATTGATTTAAATGACAAAAAATAACCCCGGCGTACTTGCCGGGGTTGGGAATAACGATTTATTACATTCCTTAGCTGAACCAAAGAAGTCATTTTTACGGATATCAGAAATGTTTGCTATAATAGAACAGAAGAAGTCAAATTCAGAGTAAGGGTTAAGCCCAGGGCATTGAAGGGAAAACAAACATGAATATATTATCAGCTGAAAATCTAGGCAAATCCTACGGCAGCAAGACCTTGTTTCAAGATATCACATTTGGCATAGACCATGCCGACAAGATCGGGGTGATCGGTATTAACGGCACCGGCAAATCGACCCTTCTGAAAATCCTTGCTGGCCGGGAAATTCCGGATCAGGGCAAAGTTACTGCCGGCAGCAATGTCCATATCGAATATCTGGCTCAAAATCCTGATTTCCAGAGTGGGACAACTGTCCTGGAACAAGTCTTCCGGGGAAATTCTCCGGTGATGCAGCTGCTCAGGGAGTATGAATATGTCCTGGAGAAGCTGCAGCAAAATCCTGAAGAGGGTAAACTGCAGCAAAGGCTGTTGTCTTTGAGCCAGCAGATGGATGAGCGAAATGCCTGGCAGCTGGAATCAGAGGCCAAGGCTGTCTTAACCAGACTGGGGATTGTGAATTTCGATGCTCCGGTGGAGCAGCTTTCCGGAGGGATGAGAAAAAGGATTGCTTTGGCCAGCGCCCTGATTACTCCCGCGGAACTGCTGATCCTCGATGAGCCGACCAATCATATTGATCAGGAAACAGTAGAATGGCTGGAACAATATTTGAATCAGCGCAAAGGAGCTTTGCTCCTGATTACCCATGACCGCTACTTTTTGGACAGAGTGACTACCAGGATTTTTGAATTAGACCGGGGCAAACTCCATGTTTATAATGGCAACTACAGTGTTTATCTGGAGGCCAAGCTGGGGCGTCTGGAGCAGGAACAAGCCCAGGAAAGCAAAAGACAAAATCTTTTCCGCAACGAATTAGCCTGGATGAAAAGAGGGGCCCGAGCCCGCACCACCAAACAGAAAGCCAGGATCGATCGTTTTCAAAAATTGAAAGAGGCCAAGCCTGAGTCGTGCTCGGATAAAATAGAAATTACGGCGGGCAGCAGCCGGCTGGGCAAAAAAGTAATCGAGCTGAAGCATATCAGCAAACAGTTTGCCGATCTGTTGGTTATTGATGATTTCAGTTATATAGTAGCCCGGGATGACCGTATCGGCATTATTGGCTGCAATGGCTGCGGCAAGACCACCCTGCTGCG
>DDXI01000035.1 GCA_002347475.1 Peptococcaceae bacterium UBA2264 | reverse complement strand
GCCGGAAAATAATTTTTCATAAGTCGGCAGCACCCAGAGACTGAGGGCAAAAAGAACACAGATAACAGTTCCTGTCAAAAACAGGGGATAAGTTAAAGCTGCCTGAATTTTTCGTTGAAACAGACACTCCTGTTCCAAATCATCCGCTATCTCGCTTAGTGTTTTAGCTAAGGTCCCCGTTTTTTCCCCTGCTTTAACCATGGAGTGGATAAACAAACCCGGTGCAGGAGTAACTATTTGCAGGGCTTCAGCAATACTGCTGCCCCTTTGAATCTGTTCCTTGACACCTTGCCATTGAATTTCATTATTTTTCCCGGGAACATGAAATGATATTATATCCAGGGCTTTTAATAAAGGAATACCGGCTTCCAGAGCCATAGACAAGCGACGTGTAAAGACCGCCCACTGACGTTTGGCATTTTTTACTGCTAAAAGTGACCTTAAGTCCTCCTTTCTGGGTTTAATACTCAACGGAAACAAACCTTGTTCCCTTAGCCAAATGCGGATAAAGGCAGTTTCAGACGCTTCACATATGCCTTGCCTTATATGCCCCCCGGCATCAACAGCTTTCCAGATGTAAGCCAATGACTTCATTTCGTTCTCCTGTTCCTGGAATCCTCCTCAAGAGGAGGATTCCTTAAGATAGGATAATGTTTTCCAAATCCGTTACAGAGCATAACACTTCTTCCAGTGAAGTCAGCCCCTGCGATACTTTGGATAAGCCATCCTGCGCTAAGGTGACCATGCCCTGACTAACCGCCGCGTATTCTATTGCCTGGGATGTACCCTGAGCAAGGACCAACTTTTTAATTTCCTGATTGTAGAGCAAAAGTTCATGGATTCCCATCCTGCCGTTATAACCTGTTTCCCTGCAAAATTTACACCCTTGAGCCAAGTAAGCAGTGTTAATTGCTGTCTCCAGGTGCAGAGCTTGTTTTTCGGCAGCAGTAACAGTATAGAGCTTTTTGCAGTGCACGCAGAGTAAACGAACCAGCCTTTGCGATAAAATGCCATTTACAGCTGCTGCCAAAAGATAAGGTTCGATACCCATTTCCAGCAAACGGGTCAAAGCTAAAGCAGCCGTATTGGTATGCAGGGTAGAGATTACTAAATGCCCTGTCAGAGCAGCTGCCACAGCAATTCTGGCTGTTTCTTCATCCCTGATTTCTCCAATCATTATAATATCGGGGTCCTGACGCAGAATCGATCTTAATCCTTTGGCAAAGGTTAAGCCATGACCATGGACCTGGATCTGATTAACACCGGCCAGGCGATATTCCACAGGATCTTCAATGGAAACAATATTATAGATTTCTGTCCTGAGTTCGCGCATAAGAGCATAAAGAGTCGTAGTCTTTCCGCTTCCGGTCGGTCCGGTCACAAGAATCAGGCCATGTGGTTTTTTCAGCAATTCTCGCATACCGGCTTCAACCGCAGAACACATACCCAAAGCATCCAGCGACCGCTTGGCTGTTTCGGGATCAAGGATACGGACAACAATTTTTTCTCCGTGGACAGTGGGCAGAGTCGAAATGCGCAGATCAATCTGTCTGTTTCTGACTTCAATCAGTATTCTTCCATCCTGGGGCAAGCGTCTTTCGGCAATATCCAGGCCAGCCATAACTTTCAGACGGGATAAGACACTGCGGGCAATATCCAGAGACAAACGGCAGTTCAGGCCCAGGCGGCCATCAATCCGAAAGCGAACAATAAAATCATCTTCCTGAGGTTCCCAGTGAATATCACTGGCACCCTGAATAACAGCCTGATTTAGGATAGTATCCACTAAACGTATGGTCGGAGCATCACGATCCACAAAGTCTGCCGTTGCTTCAGCAACAGCCCAGACCTCCTGCGAGTCCCGCTCCGAATTATGCAGTTTTAACAACTGGTCTGCTGTTGTTTCAACTGTCAGAAACTGACCGATCGCCGACCTGATCTCCTCTGCTCCAGCTAATAGCGGCTCCACCTGATAGCCGGAATAAAGCTGAACATCATCAAGAGCCCTGCTATCGGTAGGATCTGCAATGGCAACGCGTAAAACTCCGGAATGGAAATCTATTGGTATCAAGGAATAACGGCAGGCTAATTCCTCTGAGATTAAGCGCGCAACGGCAGGATCGATTTTAACCTGGGTCAAAGATATTACAGGCAGGTTCAGATATTTGCTTAGACCTTCCCGCAAAAGTTCCGGAGATAAAATACCTAAACGAACCAACACTTTAGCGATTCTTTCCCGGGATACATTCTGGACTTCTGTTGCCTGGGCAAGTTCCTGAAGATTGACATAGGAATTTACCAATAAAAATTGGGCAAAAGTTAATTCCGAAGTTTTAAATAAATTGCTCTTCATCTTGTTTTTCTCCAGATCAGCGGTGCAATTCCTGATAATTTGTCATTGCCCACTCACCGCTGTTGTTATGTAGATAGACTCTTATTTCCCGTCGGGCTTGGCCGGAAACTGCTGCAGATGTAACCCAATATCCTTCCTCTCCAGGAGTTACAATGACTTGGGTATTCTTCCCCGCAACAAGCCTGCTCCCGCCCCGCCATTCAGGGTTATACAATAATTGGGCTTTGGCCCACTCGATTCCGCCTTCAGCACAATAAACAGCCTGTTGGCTCTGGGCCTGGCGCTTGCTCATACGCAGTCCGGCATTTGCTTTGATGAATACTTCAAGACCTGTCCCGGTCAGGGTTAAGATCAGAATCAGAATTATCAGGGTAGCAAATCCCGCACTCCTTATTTTTTTAATAACCGTCAGGTACGGCGTCTGATCAGTCTTTGCCACATTGCTTGTTGGTGATTCATTTCTGCCTGGAAAGTTATTTGCCACAAATCCGGTTCCACCTCCGTACAGATTAAGGCCGTGATCCGACTGGCTACAGGATTGGGAACGTTAAGATGTTCACAATATAAATCTGTGATACCATCATGATCCTTATCATCTATATAATATAAATCAGCCTTAGTGTATCCTGCCTCCGGCCAGGGAGTAATCGCCAGGACGCCTGGGGCAATACAGCGTACGGCCTGGGCTGAGCGAACAGCAACCGAAACAGTTTCGCCGGCGTTTAGCAAGGCATATTCGATCTCCTGGCGATCCTTGATTTCCCGGGATCCCCGCCACTGATTAGAGAGCAGGCCCAGAGCAACTGTAAGTATACTGCAAGAAATTACCAAAGCAGTCAATACTTCCAGTAAAGTAAACCCTCTGCTGACCGAAAACTTATTTACGGATTTCATCTGCCCTGCGCTTTCGCTTTTTTTTCAGATTTAATCGACATAATAGACACTTCCCAGATGATAACTGCGAATATCTCCCTTTTCTAACCATTCCACTTTCATTTCTATGTTTAATAATTCCGGGTTTTCATCCCACTCGGTGTAAAGTGTCCAGTCAAACAGCCCTTCACAGCCGGTAAAGGGTTCAGCGGGAATACACTTCCCCTCAGCTAAATTTTCTGACCAGGGCCGTACCGCAAGCCTGTCCATTGTTTGCTGGGCGATACTCACAGCCTGAGTCAGATTGGCTGCCTGTTGATTTTCCGAAACGGCAGTCTCAGTCAGACTATAAAGAACAGAAAAACCCAGGGAAAAAAGAAATAAAGCCATTAACACATCCACGAGGGCATATCCCTTTTTGCCTTTATCTGAAACGAGCATTTTCAAACGCAACCCTTCCCATCTTTACCTGACTGCTCCGGCTTATTGATATGACTCTGAAACTCCGTCTGTTCAACCAGTTTAAGAGACCTGTCCCAAGCTATCTATATAATAAACTCTGGTCTCATCGTCAGGGTTTCGGGGCCATTGCTCCAAATAAGGACCCTGCCAGGCCTCGGAACCTGTTGTATTCAGCATCAGGTCTTCAACTGTCTCGGGAAAAACACCCATATCCAGACGATAAAGCCGGGCTGCTCCCTCAATTAATTTAATATTAGTCAGATCTACCTTCTCAGAAGTTATTTTCCTGGAACTTTCATAGTGGGGAACAACACTGCCCAGTAAAAGACCGGTAAGAAAGATGACTATTACTATTTCCCAGAGAGTGAAACCCTTCGCCTTAATAAATTCAGCATTATTCATTTATTCTAATTCCTCTGCCAGACAATTTTCTGCTAGTCTGGTATTTCCCCCAGGAGCCTGGATTATTACTACCCGTAGTATTATGTTCTATTTCTAATTCTTATTCCTATTCTTTCTCCATTCTTTTCCATATACCTGCTCTGTCGACAAGATTTTATCCAATATATTACATTATGTCAATAATCTATCTATTATTATATATTTTTGTTATATAGTCTATAATCATAGCGGCATAAATAAAGTCCTGCACCCGCAATTGCTTCGAGTGCAAGACCTAATTTTATAACCACACTACTTACCAGAAGAACTAAAATATTATTGCAGTACTCCTTGCCAGGCTGCTATTATTTCCTGGTCAGTGCAGTCCTTGACAATCATGGCCTGCCCGATTCCTTTGGGTAAAATCAAGATCTTCTGACCAGCCTTGTTCTTCTTGTCGGTTTGCATATGCTGCAAAAGCCTTTCCGCTGTCCCGGCTTTAATCCGGGTCATAAGACCGAAACCTTGCAGCAGGCCGGTTATCCGGTTAAGCTCTGCCAGAGTCAGCATACCTCTTCCTTGAGCCAGACAAGCTGCTGCTGCTAAACCTACACTGACACCCTGGCCATGAGTTATCCCTTTATATTCCAATTCCGTCTCCAGGGCATGGCCAAAACTATGTCCCAGGTTTAGCAAGGCACGCGCTCCTTGTTCCAGTTCATCCTCAGCAACTTTTTTGACCTTGACTGCCAGAGAACGGGTAACCATTTCTCGCCAGACGGCGCTGTTGCCTTGTTTTATTTCCTCTGTATATTTTTCCAAATAGCTGAATAATTCATAATCAGCAATCAAGGCATGTTTGATTGTTTCAGCCAAACCGTTTTGAAATTCACTCCAGGGCAATGTCTCCAAAGTAGTGAAATCTGTCCAGACAGCTAAAGGAGGATAAAAAGCACCCAGAAGATTTTTTCCCGCAGAATGGTTAACAGCCACTTTTCCGCCAATGCTGCTGTCAACCTGGGCCAGAAGAGTGGTTGGAACCTGAATCAGACGAATACCTCTCATATAAATACTGGCAAAAAAACCGGCCAGATCGCCGATCACTCCTCCGCCAAAAGCGATTACCAGGGAACTGCGGTCGATACCAAGGCTGACGGCTTCGCTTGTTAAGAGGTCGATCCGGTCAAGTGATTTCTGTTCCTCCCCATCCGGAACAGAAATAAAATCTGCTTTAAAGTCCTTCAGTCCTGCCAGCAGACGGTCAAGATAACGGTCAGCCACATTAGGAGTAGAGATAACCAAAATATTATCAACTGTTAAAGAACGTGTTTTCAGATAATCGCCCAATCCTTCCAAAGGTACTCCCAGGAAAACAGGATAAGGCCGGTTTGAGGCTACTTCAATCCTTTGCCGGTTTACCAATTTAGCAGACACCCTCCTTTAACAATTTCATAATCTCCTGGACTACCTCATCGACTCCCTTGTTGGTCGTGTCTATCGTACAAGGAGCCAAGGCATATGTTGCCTGCCGCTTCTGCCATAGAGACAAAACTTCTGCCGGACTGTTTTTAAGCAGCGGCCTATCAGAGTTACCTACTCGCTTAAGAACATCTTCCAATGAAACAAATAAATATATCACCAGGCCGTTTTTTTGCAGCAGCTCAAAGTTCTCCGGATTCATTACTGTTCCGCCTCCGGTGGAAATAACACAATGCCGCTCGGCACAGATCTTTTTCACAACCAGGGACTCTTCTGCCCGAAAGCGGCTTTCTCCATAGCGCCTGAATATGGTACTGATAGCCAGTCCTGTTACATCTTCAATAACTGTATCAGTATCGACAAATTTCCAATTCAATTCCAGGGCCAGGCGTCTGCCGACCGTGCTTTTTCCGGCTCCCATAAAACCGATTAAAACTATATTCTGATAATCTTTCATCATTACACCTGTCCTTATTGTGCATGCAGATAATCGTTGTAGTCCTGCCAAGCTTTTAGCAGTTCAACATATGTATCTGCCGGAAATTTCGCCAGTATTTCGGCTGCTATAACCCAGGCTGTAACATGTTCCAAAACAACCTTGGCTGCCGGTACAGCACAGATATCAGAACGTTCCACACTGGCCTGGACAACTTCTTTGGTTTCCAAATGCACTGTATCCAGCGGGCTGTACAAGGTAGGAATGGGTTTCATGACAGCTTGCAGGATAATGGGTTCCCCGTTACTCATGCCCCCCTCAATCCCTCCCGCATTATTGGAGGTATGACTGTAACCCCGGCCTTTACAGTATTGAATCGGATCGTGAACTTCCGAACCCAAACGGTCTGCAGCTTCAAAGCCGATCCCAAAAGATACGCCTTTCATGGCTTGAACGGAGAGAACTGCCTGGGCTAACTTTCCATCCAGTTTGCGGTCCCATTGCACATGAGAACCTAAACCGGCGGGAACATTATGGACCTGAATCTGAATGACTCCTCCCAAAGATTCGCCCTTCTCTTTGGCCTCTGCCAGGCGCTGCCACATTCTCTCTTCCGCCTGAGGATCGGCCACCGCCCATTCCGAATTCCCGACCCGCTGCCAGTAATCCCGATCTTCCAGAGTCCGGGCTTTGATCCCGCCTACTGCTGTAACCTGTCCTTTTACCTCGACACCCAAACAATTCAGCAGCTGCATGGCTACACTGCCTATCGCCACCCGCATGGCAGTTTCCCTGGCACTAGCCCGTTCCAGAATGTTGCGCACTTCTGTCCTGTATTTAAGATTTCCGACCAGATCAGCATGACCAGGTCTGGGAGTGAGCACCTTGCGGCTCTCCAAATCTGCCTCTTCACCCCAAGCCATGACTTTTTCCCAGTTCACCCAATCGCGGTTGAGTATTTCCAGAGCCAGCGGGGCGCCGGTAGTCCGGCCGCCGCGCAGACCGGAAAGGAAATTCACCTGATCTGATTCGATCTGCATTCTTCCTCCCCGCCCCGGACCTTTCTGGCGCCTCCCCAAAGCTTCATCAATAACATGCTTGGATATTGTCAATCCGGCAGGAAGTCCTTCAATTATGCCCAGCAATTTGGGGCCATGAGATTCTCCCGCAGTCAAAAAACGCATTTTTTATCACCTTTCTGTCCAGCCTGAATATAATTATGCCTGCTTCTATTCTCCCCTGTCCATGTGAACACATAAGAAACCAGCCGCCTCATTCTTCCCTGATCCGGCCGGAGACAGGGGCAATAATAACCTTTTTCTGCTCTCCTGCCGTATTTTGCAGCAATATGGTCAGGCCGACACTGGGGGTTCCCACAGCATTAAAAATCAGATCAGGTGGCCGGTTGCCAAAGACAACTCCCTCGCCCAGATCGATTTGCTTAACCAGAACTCCTTGCCTCATGATCCGGTAACAATTTAATTCATAATAAAACTTGATTTGATACCAGGTGTTTTCCGCCAGAGCAGCCTGGCGGGTATCCCTGAGTTCGGTCAGGAGCTGGGCAGAAGTCAGGGACAGGCTTTGACTTTGCAGGTGCAGAGGAAGTTTAATCAGAAGAAAAAAACCGCTGCCTGCCAGGATAGCCAAAACCAGAGTCAGTTCCAGCAGAGTAAAACCTTGACATTGCTTGCTGTTCTTGTTCATAACATCAGGAATCTTGTTTGGATTCTATGGCCTGCAGCAAAGCCGCCTGCATTTCTGCCACAGGGGCCTGGCCGCCTAACCAAAATTCCCAGGCTAAAGCTCCCTGATGTAAGAGCATACCGGTACCGTCCAGGGCAACACAGCCCAGGGAACGGGCATTTTGCA
>DDXI01000148.1 GCA_002347475.1 Peptococcaceae bacterium UBA2264 | reverse complement strand
TTCTCAAGAAATTCCTTTTTCCAGTTTCGTAACTGATTAGGACTCAACCCATGCTCGGCTGCAATGTCGCCGATCTGTTTTTCTTCCCTAAGAATCTCCAACACAATTTTCGTTTTGAATTCAGCTGTAATTGCCTTCTGCCCATTTATGCGAACCTTCCTTTTCTTGACAGTTTCCTGCCTCTTATTATATCTGGTTCACTTAGAATTCCGAAATTATTGTCTTGATTCATGGGTCCATTATAATATTACTGTCATAATTCTTAAAGAAATTCCACGCTTTATTTTCACTATAGCACACTTTTGAACGCTGGTTTACCTGGCGCCGACTATAATTAAAATAGCTTTCCAAAAATAAAAAAGGGCCCAGGCTTAATGCCCAGGCTTTTTTTTACTGTTGCTATTTGCCACTGCCGTCTGCTGCAGATACTGTAATCCCAACTATGACTGTGATTCCAACGATTTAATCAGATGAAGAATTTTCAATGCGATCTTATTTGCTGCCGTCCCGACAACCATATCTTTTGGTGCTGGTTTTCCATCAATGAAAGCATAGACGGCATAAAGCTTATTGACAGTTGCTTTGATTTTATCCTTTCCAATTTTCAATTCTGCTTGTTCAAGCATATTGCGGAAAGCTTTAAGCTTCGCATCAGATCCATTACCAGAAAGAGTTCCTGCCTCTACTGCTTTATCGAAAACAACCAGAATATTGTCAATATTGTCAATGGGCGTCCGCACAGTGACTATACAGCTTGCGCTATAACGGCCATCCTCGGTTGTTGCTATGATTACCACAGTTCCATTATTAATTGCTCTAACTGTTCCATTCTCATCGACTGTTGCTACTAAAGCATCACTGCTAGTCCATGTTACATTCTGGTTAGCATCACTTGGTAATACTGTAGCCTCAACAGTTATTCTGTCTCCTTTTTCAAGGGTAACTTTTGCAGGATCCAGTATTATTCCATTCACGAGAACTGTTGCTGATTTCAATTTCACAATCCAGCAATCATCTTCGCCGCGGTTTCCAGTCACATCGCCATTAGTCGAACTGGAATAACCGGCTAGGACGTATCCTCCGTCGCTCGTCTGCCGGATAGTTGTTGCATTGTCATAATCGCTTCCGCCAAAGCATTTTTGCCATTCTATTTCTCCTCTGCTGTCCATCTTCACAACCCAGTAATCATAACCGCCGTGGTTTCCGGTAACGTCACCGTCAGTCGAATAAGAATAACCGGCCACGATGTATCCTCCGTCGTTCGTCTGCTGGATACTTTGTGCAATATCAGTATATTTTCCGCCGAGGCACCTGCTCCAGGATATCCCTCCCCTGCTATCCAGCTTCACAACCCAGTAATCATGCCCGCCGTGGTTTCCGATCACGTCGCCGTTAGTCGATGTAGTCCGACCGGCCACGATGTATCCTCCGTCGCTCGTCTGCTGGATGCTTTGCGCAATCTCAGAATAGCTGCCGCCGAGGCATTTGCTCCAGGATATTCCACCCCCGCTATCCAGCTTCACAACCCAGCAATCATAGCTGCCATGGTTTCCAGTCACGTCGCCGTTAGTTGAATTAGAATAACCGGCCACGATATATCCTCCGTCGCTCGTCTGCTGGATACTTTGCGCAGTATCAATATAGTTTCCGCCGAGGCATTTGTTCCAGGATATTTCCCCCTTGCTATCCAGCTTCACAACCCAGCAATCATAGCTGCCATGTTTTCCAGTCACGTCGCCGTCCTTCGAATTAGAATAACCAGCCACGATGTATCCTCCGTCGCTCGTCTGCTGGATACTTTGTGCAATATCAGAACGGTTTCCGCCGAGGCACTTGCTCCAGGATATTTCTCCCCTGCTATCCAGCTTCACAACCCAGCAATCATAAAACCCGCCGTGGTTTCCGGTCACGTCGCCGTTAGTCGATGTAGTCTGTCCAGCCACTATGTATCCTCCGTCGCTCGTCTGTTGGATGCTGAACGCAATATCTTCACCGCTGCCGCCGAGGCACCTGCTCCAGGATATTCCCCTGTTGCTGTCCAGCTTCACAACCCAGTAGTCAGAGCTGCCATAGTTTCCAGTCACGTCGCCGTTAGTTGAATTAGAATAACCTGCCAAAATATATCCTCCATCATTTGTCTGCTGGATGCTATTAATCTGGTCAGTACTACTGCCGCCAAGGCACTTACTCCAATCAATTACAGGAGCTGCATCCGCTGCCTGAACTAAAACAGGCATTGAAAAAATAAAAATAATAACCAGAAGAAGCGATAATCTAATTTTCATATTGCTTATACACCCTCTCCTCTTCATATTTTAACATTTTAGGATTTCGTCATATTTAATTAAAAAGCACAAAAACCGACCTTGTCTGGTCGGTTACGCTACTAGCTCATTACGAAGGATAAGCGTCCAAATACACCCCCGTAATCATCGCTTCCTGACTGGTAAATTATTCTTTTAGTAATTTTATATTGAATAAGTATGAATTTCAATACTATTCTGATATTTCAAAAATTATTTATTCAAAATCATCCTCATCCAGTCCTTCCAGCGCCAAGTCCAATTAAATCCCAAACTCGCTGGTGGAAGGATCCAGGACCCGCAGCCATTCATAATGACTGCGCCATCAGCATCCTCATTGTCTAAAATATCATTAATTAAATCCACTAAATACTGTTGGGCTGCACCCTCCCCACCCAGGACTTCGACACTGGGGTGGACCCCGTTATTTAGCAAAGTCACAACTACTGGCAATATGAATTTCTTCCAGATCCGGATAGAATTTATGCTATCTGACTAAATAAAAAACATCATCAACAAAGTATGGATCTTGATCCTTTAGCCGTTTATTCAAAAGATTAAAGTCTGTTATCCTGATACTATCCAGTTCCTTTGTTTAATATCCATCAATAATGGCCCTGATTTGCAAATCATAGGAAGTGAAGTCAGTCTGGACAAGTTGCTGGAGTAAATGGAGGCAAAAAAATCCGCCTGTGTAACAGGCGGGATGCAGGAAAGGATGATTCGACTAAAAGGCGGATAGGAGGTGTTCTGTTGACCTTATCTTACCGATTGTAAGGGCTTTCCGGAAGTGCCAAAAGCACTATTGTATTGTACCAAAAGTATTATGAATATCCAGTAATGCTCATGTGAGAAGTCGGAGCAAAGTAATTATACCTCGCCCCAACTTCTATCATAGAATCTTTAATTAGCCAGGAGTTACTTGCTGAATCTGAAATTGACCAAAGGTGCCTCTGTTCCATCAGCAAATTCAATACTCAATTGCCTACAGTTTCCAGCCCAGGATTTATTAGTCTGCCATACATAGATATGCTGGCCTGAATCAGAATCATAGGATAATCCACTATTTCCAGTTGATATGATTTCTTCAATGTTGTCAAATTCAGAGCCCACTTCAAAACCAGCCACCCGGAACGATTTGGGATATCCTTCTGCAAAAATATCAAGCCCCATATCTCCACCCAAACTGAATTTGATCGGAACAGCACTGCCTGCTTTAACTACGTTTACTATACCATCCATGTCAATGGGCTTGGAAAATCCATCAAAAGCATAATTGCCTGTTTCCGTTTCTGAATACAATTTCACAATCCAGAAATCATAACCGCCATGGTTTCCGGGAACATCACCGTTATTTGAATTAGAAAAACCGCCTATTACGTATCCCCCATCACTTGTTTGCCGAATGTTTGTGGCATTGTCATAACCGCTTCCACCGAGGTTTTTGCTCCAGGATATTTCTCCGCTGCTCTCCATTTTCACTACCCAGTAATCATAACTCCCGTAGTTTCCGGGAACATCGCCATCAGTAGAATTAGAATAACCTGTAAATATATATCCTCCGTCGCTTGTCTGCTGAATACTGTGTTCACCGCCGAAGTGAAGGGCTCCCGCGATACCTCCATATCCAAATTCGCTACCGCTTCCACCAAGGCACTTTTACCATTCTATTTCTCCGTTACTATAAAGTTTCACAACCCAGTAATCCATATCGCCGTGGTTTCCGGTTACATCTCCACTATTCGAACTGGAATAACCGGACATAATATAGCCGCTATCGCTTGTTTGCTGGACGATATATGCAGCTTCGCTACCACAGAGCAGCTTAATTATCCGTTTTTGAAGGTGACTTATCAATTTACCTCCTTCCTTTTAAAACACAAAAACCGACCTTATTGGCCGGTTACGCTGTTCGCTCATTACAGGGATAAGCGTCCAAATACATCCCTGCATTCATCGCTCCCTATGATAAATTTTTCTATTGTTTCAAGTTTATTATAAACATGTATAAACTTCAATACTTTTCTGAATTTTCAGTTATCTATTAATTATATTCGCCCCAATGATTCCAGTGAATCTGAAAGTGTTGTTCGCCCTTTGGGAAAAAAGCTCGTGTTTTAACTGTTTACCATATAGACAATCCTCTTACTCAATAGACTGACTGATAAACGGACAATAGTCATTGCTGCGATAATTTTTTCGGTAATTGATGGACAGTTAATTTTTCAATCTACGGACATCTGAACTCAGCAGTAACAATTAGCCTTGTCGGAGTTTCAACCAACGTTTTAATTATAGCCAAGCTAAGTCTTTTTACATGCTTAGCTTGAGAGAGAGATCCGGTTCAAACTGCCCAGCGTGCCGTTCCTTTTGTACAGGTTCATTTTATCCAGCCGTTTAGGTCATTCCTCGATTACTATCATAGCCGATATTTACGCACATGCTCTTCAGAGTGCAGATAAAAAAGCCGCTCAGAAATTAGAAAATCTTTTGACCATATAAAAAAAGCTGGCCTAAAAACCTGTCTTCCGTTGTATATTGGATCGCATAGTTAAGTTTAGTTTAGTATAATTTTGAGTATACTGTCCCCAAAATGTCCTAATTTTTATATTTATGCAACTATATGTATAAATATAAAACCCGCAATAACTTGCGGGCTTATAACTTTTTTGGTGCGCCACCGGGGATTCGAACCCAGGACCTGCCGATTAAGAGTTAGCAGGGGTATAAATTACCAAGTATCGCTGAGACTCAGAAAGCCTTATTTCAAGCGGGTTTTTTGTTTGTAATGAATTAACTAATATCATTGAAAATCATTAATAATTACCCGCGTAGTAGTATGATAGTAGTATAATTTAATGATATACCCCTACTGGGTATATCATTTTTTATATTATCCGGGGGTATAGGTTATACCATTTTTTTATGTAATAATGTTGAAAAGTAGGAAATCCCATTTATCTATGGTAAAATTGTAATGTGGTCCCAAAATAATAAAGGAGATGTTTTAAATGGATGCATTGTTGGGAACTCTTTCAATACTTGGTTTTTTAGTTTGTACTATTATGGTGATTGTTTCGGCTGTTAAAAAGTCGGGAAAAGCCAAAAAATGGGCTATTGGTTCCGGTATATGTTTTGTATTATTCATTGTGGCAGTTAGTATGAGCGATACAACAAGCAAAACGGCCTCAACGAGTACCGCTCAAACCACAACATCTGTGGTCCAGACTAAAACTGCTGAGCAAATTGAACAAGAGAAAGTCGCCACCGAACAGAAAGCCAAGCAAGTAGCAGATGCAAAAGCAACTGCTGCGGCTCAGGAACTTGCTAACCTTAAATCAGAAGCCAGGTTTATTCCCTATAAAGATTTAGCCAGAAACCCGGATTCATACAAAGGAGTTAAAGTTACATATACCGGTCAGGTTATCCAGGTTCAAGAAAGCGGTAACAGTGTAGCCCTCCGTGTAAATATAACGAAAAACGAATATGATTTTTATGAAGACACTGTGTTCATCCAATATGATAAAAACATTATTTCCAGTAGGGTACTTGAAGATGACGTAATTACTTTTTGGGGAACAGCAAATGGTTTGTTAACTTATACTACAATTATGGGATCGGAGTTAAGTATACCTCAAATTAATGTTCAAATATTGCAGATAAATTAATATGCCATAATAAACTAACCCCCAACCAAAACGGCTGGGGGTTTTCTATTTCCAAAACAATATAAAATATTTCCCTGCTCGATGTTATTTTTCCCCAAACGTACTTCTTACGTGGTTACGTTGGTTACATTGCTACCTAAATCCTGGTAAGAACTCAAACAGCCTGCTCTGCCTCCCAGTCTATGTAATCCATAGGGATACCGTACAGCCTCGACAACCTTACGCCTATGCTTAACGGTGTGTCTTTGATCCCCTTCTCATAGCCCTCCATTTCCTCAGCTGTTACTCCGCAATGTTCTGCTACTTCCCCAATAGTATAATCCTGACATTCCCGGACCACCCTTAAAGTTAGTTTCATTTTTCTCTTCCTCCTTCATTAATATTAGTTATATAACTTATATGTTCAATATAGCAATAAAAGGCTATCTTGTCAATATAGGTTATATAACTTATAATTATTGACATAGGAGGTATTTTAATGATAGTAGATAAAAAGGTAAACGTTCAATTATTGGTTACTTTTCCAAAAGGCTTAATAAGAGACATAGAAAATTACTGGCACGAAAATCACTTGAAGAGCCGCAGTGAAGCTATACGAGAACTTGTCGTTAAGGGATTGCGAGAGTTCAAACATGAATCATATGAAAACTACTAGCCTGGGGACCTGCTGGAATACATATCGGATAAGAAAGATATAGAGCAGTCCTGAAAGTTTGGGACTCGGAAAAATATCCGAGTCAGAACGGAACTAATCTTACTTACCCGATAATTGGGATCAGATGTCCCCAAAAGTGGGGTAAGTAAAAATTGTTTGTCCTCAGTTTTGAGGGAAAAGCTTGACTTTACTTTCAGCCAAGCTGCATCCATAAGTGGAGTGAGAAAATAAAAGCACCCTAGATTCAATCGAGGTCACAGATTTTTTGAGGGAAACTCAGGCATCACAATTTTGTGCCGTCCCAATATAAAAGCAAATAAAAAAAGCCTGAGCTTTAGCCCAGGCCTCTCTTAGCCACTTGGATAATAAGCCCACCCTATTTCTAGAGGGGGCTCATTGCACTTAAAACATATCGCTTGTCATTATCTACAACTAGTTATTTATAAGCTTTAAACCAAACGCCGCCGGTTCCGTCATAGTTGCGCCCATATACCAGCGCAGGTGACACGTCACCTGTACGAACTTGATAGGGTGCCCACCCTTCACTAGATGCGCCTTTATAGAGGTTTGCATCAAGTTTTGGATCAGGTTCAACCACGCTTAAATATTCATATTCTTTTCCATCTGAAGATATTAGCTTGAAATTTATTCCACTGAGACTAAGTGCTTTATCGTTTGCAATATCTACTAAATTAAAATTAATTTTAGCTAAAATATATTCGTAGCCATCCTGGGGGGGACTATTGAACATATTCGCTTCCTCAATCATTGCCCAAGCCTTAGAGCCTCTTATAATTTCCTTAACTGTAATTTGTGCAGTATAATCGTTAAAATAATCCTTTACGCTTATCGTTTTAGTTGTATTAAGTGGAGCTGGATTAAGTCTAGAGTTTCCAAGCGAATCATCAACAGGGGTAACATTATAAGCGATCCTTGCAAGAATGTCCTCAGAAACTACTGTACTACCACCGAGAGCGGTTACGATAGCTTTACTGGTAAGTTTGGCGTAAATATCAGTTGCCGACGCAACATTAATAGCATCACACAGAACAATAGGGGCTCCTGATTTAGCTGCAAGAGATGATGCTATGAGAGAATCCACCAAATGAGCGTTTGTACCATTGGCAACGTAAACTTTATCATAGTTATAAACAAAAGCATTAAGAACAGCCTTATTAGTTGCAAAACGATCTGCTCCGTAATAGCGAGTTGATCCTGCAATGTCTGCCACTAGAGTAGGCCCGCCTATTATATTAATGCTAGCCCCCATATAAGGAACCTCTGAAGCAGGAAGACTCCCGTCAGAATTAGCAACTAAAATTGAGTAGTTGTTGGCTGCGGCATAAGAAGCTACTGATAAGGCATCGGCTAGCGCTCCGTAACCTACTACAAAGGATCCCGCAGGGTTAATAAGCCTGGACGCGATAGCTGCAGCTGTAGATGTACGATCTTCACCCTTAAGTACTATAGCGGTTATGCCACTCATACTATTTAATTGGTCTACAACGGTTTGACTGATTGCACCTACTACAAAAATTTTTGTTACGCCTAATCTTTGGAGCTCAGCTTTAGTGGTTGCGTTGAGTGCATTTTTTTCCGTTAATAAAATTGGCGATACTTTTCCAGCAAGCGGAGCTGCCGCCAATGCATCAACTAAATTTGCGTCCGCAGATGGCGCTAAAATTGCAGTATCTGCGGTCATCCATCCAGTGCTTGAAACAGCTATGGCTGTTCCAACTCTGTCTGTACCGAAAAGCCGTGTAGTGGTTACCTCATTATTCGCAAATGCATTTAGAGGGACCAAAGCTAAGACTAAACCTATTATTAATAAGCCAACTGATATTTTACTTGATGTAAAAAACCTCATAAATTATTACCTCTCTTTCAATATTTATTAAATTACTAAAGGGTTATTCCTTCCTCTTCCATAATTCGTCACTGATAAGGGGTAATCCTGCAATAATGGCAAATAAAAACAGGGTGAATCTCTTCACCCATGGAATTATATTGCTTATTGGACTCCTCAAATTTCAGGAGTCCCCTTATAAAATGCAGATAATTCTGCCCATATAATTATATTACCTGCCCCACTCTAACGGCTCAGAATCGATCCTGGAAGGGCATTTTTGCGTTCTTTGTACTCTGTAAAGCTGACAGGCCGGAGCTTCTCAAAGTTATCATAAATGTACTGGCTAACATCCATTCCCACCCTCTCCAGGGCTTCAGTAAGCTTTTGCCTGGTAGTTTCATTCGGGCTTTCCCCGTAATTCCTGGCGGCATCCTCCACCCATAACAGATACCGTTCTTTCTGTTTGGCCTCAGCCTCAGCCAGCCATTGATCCCGGAATTCCTCTGCTGTGATTCTTAGCTCCAGGAGGATGTTCTGATCATTGACAGACAAGGGAACACCATTGTTTAAGTGTTCCCGGATATCTCGGTATAGGAACAGCCGCTCCATGCCAGAGAGTTCTGTTACATGAGATTTCCGCTTTGATCTTATCCGCTTCACTGACACGGTATCAGCCTCCCCATGCTTTCTCGAATGCCTGTTTAAACCTTGCGTGGTTCTTCCTAAAATCCTCAAGCGTAAAGCCCCACTCCTGGAGTGTTATGGTCTCGCAGTCAGTGGGCACTTTCTCCGGGTTATGAATAAGATCACCAATCTCATATATTAGCGTGAAATCGTCTATATCGAAAATACTTCCTTTATATCGCCGCTTGCTGCGGATCCGCTTGACGCTCATGGCATCCTTCCCCCTGCCTTTAGAAAAGCATCCTTGAAAAGCTGGTAATTATTCCAGAAGAAGTCTATTGAAAACCCTTGTTCAGCAAGTAATTGTATTTCAGTTTCGCTTGCCTCTCGATTGGGATATTGGATTAAACTGTTAATCTCAAGCAATAAAAGAATTGGATCATTGATATCAACCACATTCCCTTTGCGCTTGGATCTTACAGGCTTTTTTGCCATTGTTATTCCCCCTTAATAAAGTCTTGGTCCGCGTCCTGGTTCATTTGACGGTTCAAGGTCAAGGCCCAATTCCCTAAGTAACAGCCGGGCAGCGTTCTTACTATCCAACTCGATCTTACAGCATGGGTGAGGCTTCAGGCTCCCGTACCTGTCCTCAGTGGTCAAGCCTTCCTCTGCTACCTGCTTTCGTGCCAGCTCTGCCCGGTCAAAACATTCACAGGCTTTTGTCAGTAAAATAATGTGATGATCCTCAAGATTGAAGTCTTTTAAAATATTTCTGTAAAACTTAGCCATTTCAGGGCTTAAGTGTTTCGGTACCATAATTCTAGCCATTTTTTCCACCTTCTTTTTATGCTATACCCCCCTGGGGTTTCACTGAATAGGCTGGGTGAGTCTTTTTGTGTACAAGTGGGCTGAGACGGTCTTGGAGGCGTTTTACCCTAGCGATTGAAGGCGCCCCTCCCCCTCCCACATACTCCCATATGATTAATTATATATTTGAGAACGGCCCAGACTCACCCTTCATTACATTGCGTCCTTTCTTACTATTACAATGGATGCAAGCTGCTTGATGATTACCTCTCTCCCAGAACAGCGGATCACCTGAACCATTAGGCGCCTGGATATGATCCACACACTGAGCCAGGTTAGTGCAGCCAGGTAACTGCAGTCTACAGAATATATTATCTGATTGACTTAGAAACCATTTACTGTACTTAGACCATCGGTAGGTATAGCCCCGCTCGTGTGCCGTTCCCCTGCGCTGGTCCTGGTTCCTCTGCGTTTGTTTGGTATGTTCCTCACAGTATGTTTGACCTCTTACCAGATTGGGACAGCACGGCCACGCACATGGTTTCATTGCTCTCATTACCAATTAATTCACCTTCTCTTGCTTTGGAGTGAAGGGACTGGCGCTCAGCCAATCCCTATAACTTTGATTTGAGTACCTATATCCTCAGCCCAGTCTTGACCCTGATAATGTCTGTCAGCGGCTGCCCTATGGCCTTGGCAATGGTGTAACCGTCAAGCTGGACAAAGATGTTAGCCGTACCGCTGCCACTAGCCGTAGCAAGACCAGCCATATTATTAATTTTGTCATTAGGTATGATCTGGCTGCCTCTTGGCAAATTAAGCAGTTCTGGTCCTTGTTCGCCGACCATAGTTAAGCCGCCACGCCAAAAGTCTGTCCCTTGTGCATTACTGCCTATAAATGAGGCGCCACCTTCTGACATCTTGTCTTGGCTGCTTTTCCAGAATGTTAGTTTATCTTTCAGCCAGCTAACTTTCCCATCAACCCATGATTTGATAGAGTTCCATATCCCCTTGATGCCCTCCCAAATGTTATTAAACATGTCATAGCCAATTTGTCTAAGCGTTCCGAAATCACCTGTAAAGATAGCCTTAATAATAGCCCAGGACAAACTGATCCACGCTTTTATGGAATCCCATACGGTAATAGCTGACTGCTTAACAGCATTCCAGATACCTGTAATAAAATTACTTATTGCGGTGAATTTTTCTACCGCTGCGGTTTTTATTCCCTCAAATGCGGCAACAAGAGAAGTCCAAAGATTCTGTGCCCAGGTTGTGACCTCTTTCCAGTGAGTAATTAGGATATAACCAGCAGCCACAAGTAGGCCTATCGCAATAACGACCAAGCCAATGGGATTTGCTGATAAAACAAAGTTTAAGACTCCTTGTTCTGCTGCTAATGCCATAGTAACGAATTTCCAGGCTGTCATAGCAACTTTAACGCCTTCAATAATCGGGACAATAACACTATAGGCAATGTAAGAGGCCAGCACTCCGGCAACAATGGGACCGATCAATCCCCAATTATCAATTACCCATTTTCCAGCATTTATAATGCCATCAAAAACGATCTGCCCAATAGCCCAGAAGTTATTGAAAGCTGCTGTCGCGGTATCTGTCCAGGCTTGCAATGTTCCATTGTCTGTCAATTCCTTTATCTTGTCGCCAAGGGCTCCCAGTCCGGCTGCTACCTTCTCAAACAGTGGTCCTGTTGCAGTAGCGAGGGCTTCCAAGAATACACCTTTAAGAGTGGATAACCTGCCGGCAAATGTTTGACTTAACTTTTCGCTCGCGCCTTCATAACCATGATTCTTAATTTCTGCAACAATGGCCTCAGCGTAAGTCTTACCGGCATACTTGCCGCCCTCTGCAAAATCAGTTTGGCTGAGCTTGATCCCGAATTCCTTCATGCGTTCCCATTCCAGGTTTGTTACTCTGCTTATTAGCAGGGATAGGTCATTTCTGCCTATCTCTCACGGTCACCCGTGATGCTCAGACTATACCTTCATCCCTGAGGGATGGTCCCCGTCTAGTCGTTACACCTTCCGCTCTTGCGGCTTGGCTCGGTATTGTCTTTGCTTAACCAAAGATGTTCACCGAATTTGAGGACTGTTCACGCGGCTATTGCTAACCGCAGGGGCAAATTTTGTTCACCCATCATAGCGTCATTGATCGCCTCTGTCGCATCCCCTACAGTCTTGCCAGAGGACTTAAAAACCGTTGCCATATCTGCGGCCAACGGCAGCATTTTCTGAGCTTCTAAGCCCATTGCCTGTAATTTGACCGTACTCTCTACAAGCTCCGGAATCTCAAAGGGAGTATCAGCCGCGAATTTCTTAACCCAATCCAGAGTTTCTGCTGCTTTTTTGCTATCTCCCATGACTGTATTAAGCGTTGCCCGGTATTGCTCCATATTGGAATTGGCACTTAGGCCAGCAGTTAGAGCAGCACCAAAGCCAGTCACTGCGAAAGATCCAATAGCCAAAAAGCCTTTGCCTATCTTTTCCATTGTTGGACCTAAGCTTTTTTGAGCTGTCTTTTCTATATTGTTGAGATTTTTGATTGACGCATCAATACCAGTTTTTAACGCTGAAGCATCAATGCCGATCTTGACTAATAATTCACCTAAAGAACTTGCCACATGTTATACCTCCTTTACTTTGACTGTTTCGCCATCTGCTGCCTGAACTTCATCCGTTCATTTTCAAACCGCCATTGCTCCTCTCTGGTATGAGTTTCACAAAAGCGGCGATTACCAACTACTCTGTTGCAGCCCTCTTTTTGGCATTTATCATTATCCTGGGAATCCTTATTCTTGCTAGCCATATTTTTGATCATTCCTTTACATACATTTCCTTCTTAGTGCATCGCATCGCATCTAAAGGATTGTCCGGCCAATACTTTAGAAGTGCGCAACCTGCATCCTTGGCATAGCTATTTGCATCATGTTCGATAGCAGTTTTATCTGCAAGGATATGACTTGGATAATTGAAGTGTTGAAATATATGTCGAGCCTCATGCGCGGCCGTTTCCATTACTTGAACTATATTTCCATCAATACTTATCTGGATGATATTTTCAACCGGCCGCGCAAGCCCTCTGACCAACATGTAGAATTCAAACACTTCTCCACCATAAAGCCTACAAGAGTATTCCAGTTCATGAATCCATTCGAGTTTTGGTTTACCTTTCAGGTTTAGATCCTTTATACAAAACCCCAGCATATCATGAGCAATGTAACGCAAATTAGGTTCTACTCTACTTTCTGGAACAATCTCATATCGAATGTTCATTTTACATCGTAACCGCGTTTTCCCAGCTCCATTACAAGTCTATGCATGACTTCACCGTAAACTTGTTCAGAGCCAAGGTACACAGTCATGCCATAAGTGGGCAGCAATCTACTGTTATAACCGACCACGTAGCTTAAAGCGTTGGAAATCGCAAGCTCTTCCTGCTGTGCCTTAGCCAGTTCACGCAAGATCTTCAACGATTTACTGACCGCTTTTTGATGATCTGCCAAAGCAGCATTCAGGGCCTGCAACTTTGCATTTTCTTTGACATCTTCAGTTTGTGCCTTAATCTGATCACCGGCACGTTTCATGATCTCAATCCGATCAGCCAACTGTTTGCGCTCGGCTTTAATGTCATGGTATTGACGATGGGCCTTATCAACAAGGCTGGCTTTTTTGGGATCCAATAGAGCGGCAACCTCAGCCTGCAGCCAAGCCTCTTTTGCGGCTGATTCCCGTTGGTCAATCCCCTTCATGGTTTCCGTTGCCTGATCCAGACTTTCAGTAATTTTTGCTCTGCGCTCCATGAGATTTGCATATTCGGGTGAGTAGTTTTCCAATTTGTAATTGTAAGTCATTTGTAATTCCTCCTATTATTTAAGTTATTTAAGTGTTATGCCAATTGCTTTTGGTCCCTTTTTGCCGTCTACCATTATAAATTCCACTTGCACTCCTTCGCGTAATTCCTCAAAGGGTATCCCAATAACTCCGACCCGATGAAAAAAATAATCCGTGCCATTACCATCGCTTATAAAACCGAAACCCCTATTAGGGATGATCGCCTTAATAAATCCGCTTCTGGTTTCTTCCATTTGTTTTCTCCTTCCTTTTTTGATAATCAGAGAATAATATCACTCCAAAGGAGCCACCCCCCTCCAATTGTCCTGGATCATCCTCTGGCGAAGTTCTTCCCGCCTTGTCACGATGTCCTCAACCACTGAAGAAAAGCTGTTCCGGAAACCCTCCAGGCCTTTCTTCTTATAAAAGTTTGTCTGCTGGTCCTGCCGGTATTCTATCGACATCAGCCTGACTGTTGCTGTGTGTCTAATTCGGCCCAGGGTGCGGGTAATGATGTTTTCAACCTCCCGGGCTTTCAGCTTATGTCTGCTGGCAATATCATTAATCTTACGACCATAAAAGAATTTATCTTTGAATACTGCCTGCTCCACTGGATCCAGCTTGTCAACCTCCGCGAATATCTTCTGACAATCCTCAGACCGGACAACCTGATCAATAATGTCATCGTACTGATATTTCAGGGATGAATCCTGAACAGTGTCCCCCGGGGTGAGGTCTGCCTGTCCGTCTGCAGAAACCGGCTGGCTGAGTGACAACGCTCCATGAATCGGATCCCGGGCCTGCTTGGCAGAGCGGATCCCTAAGAGGTCCCTGCAAGCTGTTTGAATATGATAATTCAAAAATGTCGTAAACTGAAAGCCGGAGCCTGGATTATAAGCCTCTGCCGCTGCCAGCATCCCCAAGAAACCGGCCTGAATTAGATCATCCATCTCAATCCTGCTGCTGCCGTCGCGTGGTAAGTATCGTACTACTAATTTGGTGACCAGTCTTTTAACCTGGTCCCACAGCGCTCCTGTCAAATTGCTCTGCCCGGCTTGAATCAGCAAACATAATTCCTCATTTGACATATTGCTAATATCCCCCTAAACTGTTAATATTAAGTTATAGGGTTTGGCTCGCTTGACTTCGCGCATCAGGCGGGCTTTTTCTTTGTCTGAAGACTCCAGGGGATCCCCAGCTTTTTGTAAACATCCCTCCGGGCCCACATTTGCGCCTTGAGAATCGGACTTTCAATATCCCAGAAATCAAAGATAACCGCGCTTGTCTTGCCTTCTGCCGGGCGCATAATCCGGCCTATTTCCTGCTGCAGCGCCCCGCCTGCCCGTTTTGGAGTGACCAGAAACAATCTGTTAAGGTGCGGCAGGTCCAAGCCTTCCCGGGCCAGCTGTGTAGCTAACAGGACATCAATCTCCTTAGCCAGCGCCCCCTGCATGATCTCAGCCCGCTTTTTCTTGGTCATGCTGCCTTCCAAAACCTCAACCTTTAGAGTGGGAGCGGCAGTCTGAATCATTTGTTGCAGTCTGTAAATATGTTCCTTGCGGTCCGACAATACCAGGCTGTAATTACCCTGCGCTTCCTGAATAATCATCTGAGCTATCAACTCATTTCGGGCAGGATCATTGACGCAGCGGTTAATCATTTTTGGATAATCTTCAGAATGAAAATTGAATCCGGTTTCAATAATGACAAGCTCGGGCGTGATCGTTGGCAGTTCGCAGGCCTCAACCATATGCAGGACCGGGCCCCCTGTGGCAAAGATCATATCCGTTAGGCCATCCTCCCTCTCAGGTGTTGCTGAGCACCATAACCGGTATCGCGCAGGAAATGGGTCCAGGCTTTTATAAAATGTCTTAGCTGCCAGATGGTGCGCCTCATCTACAGCGACGCAACCGAACCTATCTTTGATTTTTGATAAGTCCTGCCTGCTAAGCGTCTGGACCAGGGCAAAGGTTATCTTTTTGCCGATGCTAACTTTGCCGCCGGCAATAATTCCGATATCTCCGGGATCCTTCAGTCCAGTGAATACTTCCTCTGCCCGCTCCAGCGTTTGGTTTAACAACTCGTAAGAGTGGCAGATCCAGAGTGAAGGCTGACCTATCCGGGCCAGGGTTTCCAGCATGACCTGAGTCTTGCCTGCCCCACAGCCAGCAACAATGCCACCCTGAATGCCTTTGACAAGCCTCTCGACCGCAGGCCTTTGGTAATCCCTGAGCTGAATCTGGGAACCGAAGTCCACTGGCGGCAGGGTTAAGGTTCGATTGATAACCTCCAGCTGGATTCCCTCTTCTTGGAGGTGTTTCATAAGTTCGGCAATATATCCCCGCGGCAGAATTATGTTGCCTGAATGTGTGTCCAGCTGATAAAGCTTGATTGTTTTATCAATATTTGTGTAACCATGTCCGCTGTACTTCATGGCCTGCGCATACTCAGGATTATCAAGGATCAGATCTGATTTAAACTTTGCCAAGACGTGACGCGGAATCTCCTCAACTTTGAGGCGAATGTGATTATCAATTATGAGCTGCATTTTTTCACCTTCTTTCTTTGTTCCCGTTTTTAGGTACCAACGTCAGTAATGTCAGTTCGTATGTTTTACGTTTTGAGGATTTTTTTTATTATTGAATGGATTGGCATTGACTAACGTCAGTAATGTCAGTTCGTACATCTTACGTTTTGAGTAAAATTTTTATTTATATTCGCATCTTTTTGAATATTTCACAAAACCCTTAAAGCAGGTATATTCACTATCGCAGAAGTCTATTTCATCTCCAAAGGCGTCCAGTGCTCGTATTTTCCCATCATCCATAAGAGCCAAGCATATTACTTGAGAAGTCCGCTTTCCTCTGTCTGTAGCATAAACAGCGTACAACGCTTCAGGCGCTGGGATAATTTGAATGATTTCAGATTTCATTTGATTGCCTCTTTTCTGTTGGTAATACTTGAGTGGTAATATCAAACCCATTTGACCTTAATTGATCAATCTGATTTATAATCGAACCTATTTCTGTCAGAACTTGATTAATCAGCAGTACCTTCTGCTCAGATTCTCTATTATTTTTTTCTTTAAACGTACTTATTATGAACTGACATTACTGACACTGGATTTTTCTCAGTGACTAATGTCAGTAATGTCAGTGCTTACCTTTATGGTTTTGGCGGGAAAATTTTAGGATTAACTCGAAATACCTCTCTTGGGCCCCTCCCGGTGACTTCAATTGATTCAGAACGTAACCAACCAGCCTCAATAAGCTCCTGACAAGCAGCTTCAACCTTCGGCCTTGTTTCCAATGTTGTCCAACAATTTCGATAAATATCACGCAGAGAAAATCCGTCCTGTACCCTACCAGCTCTGATCCTCTCCGCTAAGCTTGCAGCAGCTTTCATGCTGGCATTTCCGGCTATACCATAAATTCGCCGGGCATGACTTTCCAGATAGTCGCACCAGGCAACGGCCATGAGTGCCGCTTCTTCTGTGATTGGTCCTTCTGATTCGCCTCCGGCAATATCAATCAAGTGAAAGATCAGGGCTAAGCTTGGCATTAGACTCCTGAACTTTGCCAGGTGCTCAACTATGAGAGGCGCCTCGTCCTCTGTCCGGAGCTTGCTCTCCAGCCCCGTCAACCATTCATTAAATATCTCCTGAGCTTTTGCTGAGAACTGGAAATAAGGGATTGCATCATCATCCAGGGCTGTGCTAACCTTGAAGAAATCCATTTCAGCCAGGGCTTTAAACACCTGCCAGCCCGTTTCTCTCGCTGGTCTGTCTGGCCATTCGTCAACAAGATCCCACCCTTGTGGTTCATCCGGGTAAACAAGAACCTGAAAACGTTGTATCATGCCATCGTTAGCATAATCACTTGACGCCTGCTGTAAATAACCCGCCAGCTTTGAGGGCTGTACCCCCCCCAGGATTGAAACACAGCAATTTTTTACATCTAAAGTTCCCCGGGATATCCTATCAGTCGTAAAACTACCATTTCCATTCCAGGCTTCCAGATAAAAGCTTCTGTCCTGTTTCCGATCTTCTCGGTCCCAGGAACATAAAAGCCCAATCAGTTCATCCCGGAAAACTAAAACTCCCCGGGGGTTCTCATTGAGCAGCTCGCTTAGTTTTTCAATTGTGCTGTCATTGGTCCTGTATCGCTTCCGAGTCGGTGCTGCTGGTTCTTCGAGATGAACCATTGAATCCTTGAGGATCTCCATACTTATGTTTGGCTTGCCCATTTTCGGCCCTTTGCCTTTAGCGACGGCAATCATATCGGACTTGAGAGCATCCTTCTGGGCCTTGAAAGCCTCAGCCTCTGCCGCAAAATATTTGACATCAGATTCAAATTGTTCCTTTGCCTCGGTTTCCAATCGCCCCAGAGGCCTCATTACCTCTGCCAGGGATGGACTTTTCAGCATTGAGGGCCTGGCTATAATTCCACCCCATAGATTGGGAATTACTAACCAATCATCCCGCTGCTTTGGCCTGACTCCGCAGCCAGCCCCGATTAATGAACTGGCAACTACAATAGCTGCAGCTCCCACGAAATCTGAAGGACATTGCATCCGGCCAGCGACGTCAACCAGCCACGGCCTTAAGGCCTCTGGTATCATCTCTGGGAGAAGGGGTCCCACCGGGAGCAGTGCGCCTTCCCGAAGTTCTTCCGGCTCTGGCCATTCCTCTGGTTGATCAGTGTCGAATTCATCTCCAGGCTCATACTTAGCCGCGCTCTCGACAATTGTTGTCAATTCTGATTCAGTCAGCGGAGGAACGCAGCGTTCTTGATTCGCTACGACAACAGCGGCTAAGATTTCAGAATATGAAAGCCCTTTTGCCCTGAGGGAGCTGGCCATCTTAAAAAGGATATTATTCCGCTCTCCGGCTTGAATTGCAGTAGGCATCTCGAAAGTATTGCCAGGGTTTTTACTTGTGTTATTCCCGGCCATCATCTGCAGCAACCACTCGGGACACTCTGCTAGTTTGGTATCCTCAGGGTCGTGTAAGACGTCCCAGGCATACCGACGGCCCGAAACATGAATACTAGGCGCGGCTATTATCAGCCCGCCATCTGAACGGATATCCAGCCCTGGAGCAAACTTCACGGCATTTCTGATATTAAGTTCTTGAGGATATCGGAACAATATGTGGCGCCCACCGCTGCCGGTAATCTGTTCGACAGTCTCAGGTAGAGCTCCATGATCTGCCTCCAACTCCCTGAGAGTTTCAGCTCCGGCCTCGCCGTCGATATCCAAGACCAAGATCCCGGACTTCCTGCCAGTAGCAATTCCAATATTGGCCTTTGGGTATTGCCGGAACATTTCACGAATCTGGTCGGGGTCTGTGCTGGCTTGGTTCTGCCAACCTTTTGTTAGTGGATGCTTCCCTGGCGCGTCGCATTTATGCCGGTATTTGCTGCAGGAGCATTTCCTACCGGGCAGGATCCAAGCTGCCGGGAAAACTCTCCAACCTAACCGGCCATAGCTTAGCGCCGCCTCAAGAATATCTTCCATATTGAACATATCCGAGTGTTTTGGTATAATATCAATAGCAGAATTCGACATATTCACCTCTTCCGCACCCGGCCCGTCCGGGTGTTTTTATTTTGTAATGGGAACCCCAACCATTTAGCAAACTCAGGGCTTGATACCAGAGCAACCTTGTCTGTTAAGCTGCCATGAGTAAGCACCTCAAGGGCCTCATCCAGGAGCCCCAGAGTGTGCCGCTTCACCTCCGGATCAGGCAGCTGGTCCAGGTTATCGACCAACGCCTGGCGCAGGATCTCGATATTAGAGGTAACCATTTCCAGGCCGATTTCCTGAAGTGATTGCATTGATCCGGGTTGTTCGAGTTTGGTATTTTTTTTATTGCGTTTGAATAAATTCATTTCGTCACCCCTTATGGAAAATAAAAAAGCCCGAAGGCTTCTTATTTAAGGTTTGGATTTATTTTTTTCTTCGTGCTAATTACTTGTTGCAGCAGGATCGCCCGCTCTGGGCATATATCACCGGAGCGAATTTCCCGGCAAGTTTCATTTATTGCGTAATTTACAAAGCTTGTGCTTAAATCTATCCCTAAGCCCAGCGGAACAGCTTCTGAGATACCCTGCTCCCTCAACTGGGCTTTTAATTGTCGCTTCTTTCTCCGGTTCTCGCGTTTTCTCGCCTTAAATTCCTCAAAGTTTTGCATAGCGATATACCCCCCCCTTTGGTTTTGGGTGTTCGGGCTTATATACCCGGTAACCCAGTGGAATAAAAGTCCTTCAAACTACTTAACTACTCTAATCCCATTTATAACGATATCCTCGGATTCCTTGGGCTTGATGTTTTCAAGCATCATGCTCCTTATGTGTTCCCAAAGCATGTCCAGGTCAAACACAATCTTTCCACGGGACCCGCCAATCCTCATCGCGGGATATTTCCCTGATAAAGCCCCTGTCCTGAGTTCCCACTGACTTAGACCGGTGACATTAGATGCTTCCTGTAAGAGTACCATTTTGGCCATTTGTGCTACCCCCAATAAGTTCAATGATCGCTGATTCAATTCTCTTTCGCTTTTCCGGATCAATGTTTTCTGGACGTCTCAGTAATCGCGATAGTGTAAACTCGTTAATTCCAGCTATCTCCGCAACTTGCCACTGTTTTACCTTGCTCTGTTGAATTGTTTTTTTGATATCCAATGTTTTCACCCCTTTCTCTTGTAATTTCTTGATTTTGTTGATACTATTATCTCAAAAGAAGTTAGTTAATCAAAATTTATTTACTAACATATTAAACTAACAAGGGTGATTATATGAATTATTTTGATAATTTTCTGAGTGACATTGATCAAGGTATGGGCTCATTATCTGAAGTTAAAAAAACAACCTGGTTTTTTGAGGAATACCGACTTGTTCTTTTCGATTACAAAATAGACCCAAGCAGAAAAGTTTGGTACCTTGTCGGATCTAAAAGCGCCACTGAGCCCGAAAACAGATTATTTACTAAACCTGAATTATTGTTAGATATCATTCGCTTAGGCATAAAATTTGAAATAAAATACGGCCAAAATAATGAATTGGCTTATACAGAGGAAATAATTAATTTCTGCATGAAATATGGGCACCCTTTTGAAAGTGAATACTTCCGGGTAAATGCTTATAAAGATAAGGAAGGTAATTTCCAAAATATTAAAGATTATGCCAGTACGGATGGAGGAAGGCCGGAAAATATGGGTTATTGTGCATTTGGGATCATGGAGTTTAAGAGAAAAGTACTAATATTGCATGATAACTTTCAACTTTGGTATGGATTATTTTTTGATGATATAAAGAAAGTACTCAAATATTCTTATGATCATTCGTTAAGCATTGATAACATAGATGAAAAAATTCCCATCCTCAAAGAATTATTTCCTTTAAGAGTGGGAATATTTGGTTCAATGTCTATTAAATTAGAATATGATAAAAATAATGATAATTATCATATTACCCCAGACGTTTACGATGTTTTTTCAACGGCATATTTTCAGCTAGCTATGCTAATTCTCGGCAGGGGTGAAAAGGGAGTAAAATTTTGTTCAACCTGCGGTGCGCCATTTGAGTTCACACATGGAAATACAAAGAACTGTACTAATTGTCAAAAAGAATATCAAAAAAATCTTATGAGAAAGATAAGATCAAAAAAGAAAGGGGTGAAATAGCATGGCATCGATAAAACAGCGCGGTGAAAATTCATACCAAATAACTGTTAGCAGCGGATATAATGCAGCCGGTAAAAAGATAATTCATTGCAAGAAGATCACCCTGGACACTGGCCTTTCCCCGAAAAAGATTGAACAGGAGCTACAGAAGCAGGCTGCCCTATTTGAGCGGGAAGTCGAAACCGGGACATATATGGACGGCGGCAAAGTTACCTTTGCTGAATTTACAGACCGCTGGTTTAAGGACTATGCCGAAAAACAACTGCAGCCCAAAACACTCCACCGCTACAAAGATCTGCTAGACTCCCGGATCATCCCGGCAATAGGGCATGTTAAACTCAACAAGTTGCAGCCTACCCACTTAATGAAGTTCTATAATAACCTTCAAGAAACCGGAATCCGGAAAGATGTAAAGTATTCAGTCAAGCCAGGATTATTGGACCTGATAAAACAAGCCAATATAAAGATCGTTGACCTTGCCAGAATGGTCAGCGTTAGCACGGAAACAATTCAGCGAATAAAAAAAGGCAGCGCTGTTTCACATAAGACAGCCGAAGCCTTAAGTAAGGTCCTGAAGATAAAAATGGAGGATTACTTTGTTAAACAGGATCCCGGCATACTATCGGGCCAGACGGTAAAACATCACCACCAGGTTATCAGTTCAATACTGACCTGTGCGGTCCAGTGGCAGATCATTTTCAATAATCCCGCTATTCGTGTTAAGCCTCCCAAGGTAGAAAAGACAGAGGCTGGCCACCTTGAGGAAGAAATCACAGAGAAGTTGCTTTCCCTACTGGATAATGAACCGCTGAAATATAAGGTAATGATCTATGTTGCCGTATATTCCGGCGGCCGCTTGGGTGAGATTGCCGGCCTGGAATGGTCAGATATCAACTTTGAAAATAACCTGATCCGGATCTGCCGTTCCTCGCAATATATCCCCGGTAAGGGCATTATTACAAAAAGCCCCAAGAACAAAAGCAGTGAACGAATCATTGCCATGCCTCAGCTTGTCATGGATCTCTTAAGGGAATACAGAGTCTGGCAGAATGAAGAACGGCTAAAATGTGGCGACCTCTGGGAAGATAATGATCGGCTATTTACCAAGTGGAACGGCTTGCCGATATTCCCACATACGATAACCACATGGTTTAAAGAATTCAGAAGGAGACATAACCTCCCAGAAATCAAGTTCCACGGGCTAAGGCATACTAACGCCTCGCTGCTGATCGGCCAGGGTGTAAATATTCAAACCGTAGCAAAGCGGCTGGGCCATACCAAAGCCACGACTACCACAAGCGTTTATAGTCACTTCTTGAAGCGGCCAGATACCGAAGCAGCAGAAATACTTCAGAACCTCTTTAATAAAGATAAGAGCAATACTAAAAAGGCATAAAAAATAAGCGTCTGAATTCACTTCAGGCGCTGTATTTGGCTACTGTTTGGCTACCAAAGTTAAAAATAGTAGCCAAAATTCACATAATGTCAGAATAATACAGGTTTAAAAATCCCAGTGATACCAACGGTTTCAGCAATCTACATGAAGTTAAAATAATAAAGAAATCACACTCCAAAACCGTCGATGTGGGTTCAACTCCTACATCCC
>DDXI01000076.1 GCA_002347475.1 Peptococcaceae bacterium UBA2264 | reverse complement strand
ATGTGGGTTTCATAATATAAATAATTCAGTTAATTTTTGACTATCACAGCTTTCCCTGTAAACTCTGTGATTTTATCGATAAGCGATTGCCCTTCCTGCCCCGATATCAGATTTTCTGAGTGTATTAATATTGTTGATTCCGGTTTAGCAAAGCTCCTCCATTCACTGAAGTCAGCTGAATAATCCCCAATGTTTTCAGAAGTAATATTTATTTCATCAAATATTATTGATCCTGGTTTTGTGAGAACATAAAGATGAATTTCATCATACTGAGACTCCTTTAATTTATTTGCAATAAACTTCAGCGGATTTCCTTCATCGGGCAAAGTGATCACTACCTGCCCGGGATCAGTACTTTTAATGTTCCCTGCCACATTTTCAACAAGAGGATCAATTACAATAAGACTGGCGGCTTGTCCAGAGAGATAAAAAGTCGAAAGAAAAAAGACAAAGAGGCTTAAAGCGCTTATTTTCATTATTTTATTATAATATCTCATAATCACTCGATTCTTGATTAGGTTATATTTCAGAACTTTGATTCTGTTAAAAGGTGCAACAAAATTTTAAGCCTGCCTTTTTTTGCATCTTATTACTGATCGGTCAGATTATTAACGCTGATAAGTAACCTATAATTATGTGTACCTCAAAAAAATAACACTGAAAAATCTTATTATTAGTTATAAGACTATCGGCAATCATGAATAAGACCATCAATTTTTATTATTTAACCCCTCTTCCCTCCAGATAGTTATCGGGATCCCCCCAGGGAGAGGAGCTCACAATGGTAGTTATTCATTTCCCAGGGGGAAAGAAGAATGGAACTCTACCGGTAATATTAAAATTCAATAGCTCAGGTTAAGAACTGTAGCCATACTGTGAATAACTTTTTTCGACGGACGAAAAAAAAATTACATTTGAACAATATTTTTGCTCCACAAGAGTTTCATTTGCTGTGAAAGAATATTCTGATATTGAGATTATTGAGTGTTTACGTAACCGTCAGAGTTATGTGGTTCATTATCTGTCGGAAAGGTACCTGCCCATGATAAGGCTTATGGTCATTCAGCTTGGAGGTGATCAGGAAGATGCAAAGGATATCTTCCAGGAAGGCCTTATGATATTACTTGAAAAGATTGATAACAAGGAATTTGCACTAACTTGTAAATTCAAGACATTCCTTTATTGTGTATGCGAAAACCTCTGGAAATCAACTATATCCAAGCGTCATGCAGCTGAAAATTACTTTGCCAGAAGAACCGAATCTGAAGACGAAAAAGATTTTTCCGAAGTAATGGATAATGATTTACGCAGGAAAATATTCTTAAATGTATTCGATACACTTGATCCTGTCGGTAAAAATATCCTGAAGCTATACTGGGAAGAGATTCCGCCCCAGGAAATTGCCGACAGACTTGGATATTCATATGGTTATGTAAGGAAAAAGAAATGTGAAGCACAGGCTGAGCTGACAGAGAAAGTGAAGAGGCATCCTGATTATAAGAAGGTTATTGATTCGGAAACTGTGACCAGAAGGATTGTATGTTAGAGTAAGGTATACGGAGTGAAAAACAAAAGGTAAAAGATACCCGGCGACAAATGAAAGGATTGGATAAAAACAATAACCATAATTCCAGTCAGACGACAGGGCATAATTCATGGGATGATCCTGGTTTTGAGATGCTTCTGACTCCTACAGATATTGCCCTGTTTGGAGAAATAAGTGATTTTATGAGAGGGCTGTCCGATATTGAGGATGTAAAAAGCGATCCTGCTTACTCTATTAAAAACGATGAGGTTAAAGTGATGATTTCAAATTATCCGAAAAACTCCTTACAGTATATGGAAAATGAAAAATTCATCCATGAAAGCTTTGCAGAAGCAATACAGGAAGAAAAGTTGAAAAAGGAGATCGCTCAGATAAAACATGAGATAAGCCAGAACAACCTGAATGATATTTCTTCGGAGTTGGTTAAAGATTGGCAGGAAAAGAGACGGAGGAACAGAATCAAAGATTTGAAAACAGAGGAAAACCGGAACTTCATTACCAGGGCACTTGAAGAGAAGGAAATTAGTCGTGAAATAAGATCAGAAGAAAGGAAGAGGAAAGGATTGAGCAAATCTCTGATAACCAGGTATACTTCATTGGCAGCCGCTGCAATTATCGGGGCTGTCTTCCTGATAGGATCGCTTCTCCCCTCCAGCGATCCTCAAAAGATCTTCAGTAAATATTATGAACCATTCTATGCGATTTCATCAGTAACCCGGGGCTCAGGTACAGGTGAGAATGAAAGTTTGACCAACGCTGTAGGTAGCTATAAATCGGGCGATTACCAGACTGCAGCCACAGGATTCTCTGAGGCAGTGTTTAACGAATCAGAATCTTATTCTGCCAGATTTTACCTGGGTGTCACCGAGATTGAACTGGGAAATTATAACAAAGCCATTGATCTGCTTAGCGAAGTCATGAGCCGGCCGGGGGAATATGCCAAAGAGTCAACATGGTATCTCGGACTTGCTTATATTAAATCAGGTAATAAGGTTAAAGCATCAGAATGTTTTGAACTTCTTGCCCGGTCGCCAGGCTTTTACAGCGACCGTTCTGAAAAGATCTTACGCCGCCTGAAATAAAAAATCAGGACCACAGAAATAATTATCACACCTGCAGTTATAATAATTAATCCCGGAGCTCCGATATGGCGCGTTATTGGCGCATGGTCGCCGAGGACTTCGTATGCTGCCCAGAAATATGGGCTCGAATATGCAGGCGAAGACGTTTTTAAGTACCAGAGCTTGGCAAGACGCATGGCTTCATTCTTATGCTTACCCTTTGAAAGATTATAATAAAATTGCGTAATTATTGTTGCACTTACCTCATCATTGACCTCCCATTTGGTCCTGATTACAGATGAGGCCCCTGCAAGGATGAATCCGCGGGCAAGGCTCATCAGTCCCTCACTATGGTACATGGTGCCGGTACCCGAGTTGCAGGCGCTGAGAACGACCATAGGTGATTGTATCCTTATGAGGCTGATCTCATAATTATAAAGCTTACCATCTTCCAGAGTATCGTTGTGTGTATCGAACATCATGTAAGAAAATCTTGAATCAGTAGTATCTGACACAGAATGCATAGCCATGTGAAAGACAGCAGGGCGATTCAGCGCCTGTCTGAAGTTGGTTTCGGTAGCCTGGTTGCCTGTAAATCCTTTGCCCCTGAACCATTTGTAAATAGATCCGATCTCAATAACTGCACCATTGAGTTCGTTAAATGCCATTCCGGATCTGTTATCGTCACTGTAATCGGGTGTAAAAGATAACACCTCCTCCACCCGCGGAGTCTGGAGGCCTTTGCTGAAAATCAGTGATGAAGAGTACCCGTACGAGACAGTGTAATTGTATATAAGATATTGAAGTCTTTCATAATCTGTCTGATACGGTTCTGGTCCGCTCATCAGGAATGCATCAAAGGGGAGCCATGCTATCTCTTCGTCAGGAATGATAATAAGCTTTTTACCAGCGAAATCCTTTTCCATTGGCTTCACCAGGTTCTCGTACATGTAAGACAGGGCATCTGTATGGTCCCTGAATTTAGAATTCGCAGATAGTTGATCAGTATTCCTGATTATTTCAGCATTTTTAAAAAAAAGTGAATCGAGCCTGGTCTCATAAAATTCAAAATCATTTCTGGTAATCAGGAAGGTATAAAGATTTCTTGTCCCGTTATTGTATTGATTTGAGAGCAGATAATCAACAACAGTTTCATCCCGGTGAAGATGTCTTTGTATCATGGTCAGAGAGACAGGTTCAGTTTTCAGAATCAGTTCGCGATACTGCGGGAACTCTTTGTTTATTTTATCCGTTATTCTTTCTTTTTCACGGTTCATATCAAAGAGGGCATCCTTCCAGAGGGAGATCCTTGTGCTGTCAGGACTGGTTTTTCTGGATTCCTCAATTATCAGATTGTTATAGGCCGCAATACTGCCGGTGAGCCTGTTCTGCTTTGCTATTGTAGTGTCATGGACAGCAGCGGAATACAGCAAATTATTTTCGGTGATCTCATTTTGAAGAACCGCAGATTTGGCTTTCTGGGAAATACTGTAAATTTTCTCTTTCACCTTAATGTCGCCGGTCAACGTATATAATGTACTTGCCATGTGAACGGCAAAAAGGTAGGTCTCTTTTTCGTTCTCAGAAAGATAAATACGGCTGTCTTCTGTAAAATAATTATTCCTGATGTTGTCGATTAAGTGCAAAGCCAGTTCAATAGTTTCGAGACTTTTAGTGATTGTATTAAGTTTTAAGGTTTTGTCATTCTGCTCATTTGCATAGAGTTCAAGCGCACGGGCTTTGCTTTTAAGGTTATCGAGAAGCCGGATATCGAAAAGTGAGGAATCGATTTGAGGGTTTGAAAAGATATCCATATTATCAAAATCGTTCACAACTGCTATCAGGGATTTCTGATAGTACTCCAATGCAGACCTGAAATCAGCCTGTGCCAGGTAATCATCTCCGAGGTGCTTCAGGGATAATGCTACAAGAGAATGTTTTTCTCCATAGTTTTTTCGACAGATGGATAATGCTTTCCTGTGAATTTCAAACGCTTCGGCATTTCTTCCCGCGGAACGTAAAAAAAGACCGTAATCAAAATAGACCTCAGCCGATCTGTAATAATCCTCGCCAAATTTTTCATTCATTTTGTTTATTGATCTGGTAAAATATTCTTCAGCAAGGTTTAAGTTACCGGTTTGTGCATAAGCTTTGGCAAGGTTCAGAAATGTCAGTTCAATTTCCGGTAAATGATTATTCAGCTTCAAACTGGCACTTTTTACAAGGTTTTCCAGCGCTGAAGCATAATCCCGCATCTCATAATAAATTATTCCGAGATTTAAATAGGCTGTTGAAAGGCTTAGTAAAANNTCGAATATAATCTCCGATAAGTATAGATCCTGGATTTATTATTATAAATAGAGGCCAGTTCCTTATAGTTCTCTTTTATATTTGGGGTAAGGTTTTCAGACTTGTTAAAATAGTCTAGGGCTTCCGTATATAATCCAAGTTTCATCTTTATTAACCCAAGATTATTACAGGCGGCTGCTATATATCTGTCTGGTAACTTAATATCTGAATCAAGAACAGTCAACATGCATCGTTCAGCTTCGACAAAATCTCCTGAACCGTATAAGTCATTGAATTTTCGAAACATGCTATAAATGTCATCCATCTGGGCGATTGCACGGCTGGCTGAAAGACAACCAAACAGGAAGATGAAGAGTATAAAAATCCTTTTCAATCTTGTCATTTATACTGAAAGAATCAGTCTACAATTTCAGAAAAAAGAACAAGAATAATCACAAAAAATTTCAAAAAAAGAAGCTCTCTAAAGAGCCCCTTTCTCACCGGAAGATTTCACAGACTAAGACTGTCTTTTGGGAATAATGGGAATGTCACCGCCACCATCACCGTCGCCGCCTCTGACACAGCTCATTGCATACAGGTCGAGTATTTCATTTTCAGAGAATTTTGAAATCAACTTGTCAAGATCTCTTTTTTCTGTTGTTGGGTTGTCTGAGTTTTTCATATTTGTAAATTTTAAAGTGTAAGTTTTGAAGTTATATCTTAATAATGGCCAGTTTGTTACCCAATATGAGGATTCGTAACAGTTAATTATTCTTAAAAGAAAGATTTAAGAATTATCAGGCAGATGATTTTGAAAGCAGGAATGAGACCCTTTCAAAAAAACAGACCACAACAGAATGGTCGGACCGGCAGATCTCAGACCATGAAAAATAAGCCGGCAGGTAACAAAACAGGAATTATTCTTATTAAACAACCCATCGTGAAAGTTCTTTTGATGCAGGTTTAATGAGGCAGGTACGTGATTGTCCCACTTAAAATGAATACAAACTCTAATTCACAGGATGACTGAAAAATATTTTATTAGTACAAGACCGTCTATCAATGGTTATCATTGTGTTCACAAACAGGGATGCCCGATTTTGCCTGAACCCCAAAGAAGGGTTCTTCTTGGAGTTTTTCAATCTTCACCAGAGGCAGTTATCGAAGGAAGAAGGTATTTCAGAACTGCGGATTGCTGTCCGTTTTGTTTAAAAGAGAGTATTGATATGAAGAGGAAGACTTTCACCGTAACTCAGGTTGATCCGGATCTGATTTCATCTGCAAGGTTGAAAAAAGCTACATGGGAGAGTCTGATATTCTGTTCGATCAGTTGAATAAGGGTATACCAATAATATGACTGAAGCTTTTCGTTCTTTATAACTGGCATCAAGTATTGAATAAAGTTCTTTGAAAATTTTCTATTATGTGGTTAGAAAATCACGGGAGAATGTATGTTGTCGATGCTGAGAAGATAATAAATCCTGATTATTCTATCTCCGGGAGGTTTAACAGATGTTTTTCAATACTCATTTTAACAATATCAAACCTGTTTCGCTGAACGTTGGATCTCTCTGTCTGCTTTATATTTGATAGAATTGTTTTGCAGAAATTCAAATCACGCCGGCGCTTAAAAAGTAACAAAAAGTATATCAAACATATTAAACGGAAATATTATTTAGCACTATTACTGTCTGATTGGTGCAAATAATTTTTTGTTGGAGTTTTTAATGTCCTGCCATTCAAGTTATTTGTTCATGTGAAAGACAAAAAATTAATGTTAATTTTAAATATAGTATGAGTTCAAATAAGGGTTTTCTGATCCTTATAACCTTATTGTTATCTGGATTATTTTTCCGATCATATTCTCAGGTTAAGATTACTGACGGGGTTGATATGACAATGAATGCAAATTCACTGTTGGAGCTTGAAAGTATCAACCGGGGATTGTTGATTCCAAGGGTATCGCTTGTAAGCCTCGATCAGCCTGACCCGTTAACTGACCCGGTACCTGCAGGAATGCTTGTTTACAGTACGGGAGGATCGGTGCCCGACGGTTTTTACTATTGGAATGATAGTAAGTGGGTATATTTTAATGTTTCCGAAACTCCTGCAACCAAATCGGCCGACGCCACCTTATTAAATTCCGAGACACTGGTTCTTGCTTCCGGTGATATAACTCTTACCCTGCCCTTGGTTACAACTGCGGATAATGGTTTGTCCATTACAATAAAAAATATCGGTACACATCTTGATTTAATATCAATTGAAGGAAATTCAGGTGCTACTATCGATGGAATTGCAGGGACTTCGCTTACCCGGTGGCGCGGGCAAACCTATGTTGCCTGGGAGGGCAACTGGATCACAAGGAACAGGGACACAGGAACGGACAATCTTCTTGATGTTTCCCCGACAGGAAGTTTTACCACCATTCCTGAGGTAATAGAATTCCTGAATTTACATATGAGTGGTCCGACGGTGGTCCGTATCAGCGGCGAAGTACACCAGATTGATGCAACTCAAACCATCAACCTCCCCTATCCTGTCACTTTCCAGGGCATTTCTTTCGGTGAAACAGAAATCGATGCTACTTCAGAAGTATCGGGAAGCCCAATGTTCATTTGTCAGACCGATTGTTATTTTAAGATGCTAACCTTTAAAGCCTATTCCAATGCCTCGGGAAATAATGCACTGAATCTCACGGGAAGCGGAACCTATCATGAAGTAAAAGATGCTTATTTCTCGGGATTTCATAAAGCAATTGTCTCCACAAGTAATAATGATCTCTGGATTTTAGATGTTGATTTCGAGGATTGTCCAGGGGCAGGAATAGAAATAGCTGCCGGAACGGAAATCGGAGGTTCATTTAAAATTTCAGAATCTGATTTTCTGCAGTGCGGTAAAGGTATCAACCTTTTATCTGGCATATCTGAAACTGTCTCCATTCTGAACTGTACTTTTTATAATACCATATCAGGAAGTGACGTCGGAGTACTTTATAATCCTGCCGCATTCACATCATTTAACTCGATTTTTATTACAAATAATGCCTGGAATAACCATGGAACTTTCTTCAGCGGATTTGATTTTTCCCGCGCAGACGGCCGTGATGCAAATGTATTTCTGAATAACAATGCAGGATTCGAAAATAAGAATCCGCATTGCAAAATAAATGTCAACAACAATGTGTCCACAACAACTGTAACAACCGCAGGAACATTTTATAAGGCCAACTGGACCAATACCTCCGTTTATACCACAAAGTGGAGCGTAGCCAATAACAGGATCACATATCAAACTGATTATACCCTCGATGCCTGGGCAATCATCACCGGGAATATTACCGTAGATGACAATGACCTCCGTGTCACAATAGCTATTGTGAAAAATGGTGTTACGGGTACACGTTATGGAGAAACCGACCTTCGCATAGTAACGGCTAACCAGCCGTTTCAGTTTTCGACAGTTATTTATATCCCTGATATGAGAAAAAATGACTATTTGGAACTGTATACAACCTCCTCACAAAGTGGTGATATAATCAGATTCCAGGATGTTCAGTGGTATACCAATACACAATGACCTCATGGCTTATTATATTAACGAAATAATGCTCCCGGGATCAATAATCTTAAAATGATACTGAAAAGTAAATTAATAAATCTGGAAAGAAGCGTAATGATAACTATACTGCTTCTCCTTTTAAATTATTCCGGATCGGCTCAGGGCCTTACAATCTCCTCCGGGACAATTTTATTGGCAACTGCCGGTAATATGGTTCTAGAGGGAAATGTTACAAATAACGGTTCATGGATTAATCAGGCCAGTACAATTATTTTTTCCGGAAACACCCAGCTGGTAAACGGAACGACACCAATTTCTTATAATAATATCGTTGTTGATCCGGGCAGCACAACCACAATAACCACACCCGGGCAGACATTAGGCGGGATCCTCCTATGCAACGGCACATTCAACGCAGATGGGCATCTCACTCTTCTTTCCTCACTTTCCCAGACTGCGCTAATTGATGGCAGCGGAACAGGAGAGGTTAACGGAAATGTTACGATTCAACGGTATCTTACTTCAGGTTTCGGGTATAAGTATTTAAGCTCACCCTTTCAGGCTGCCACGGTCAGCGAGTTTAGTGATGATATGAAACTTGAGGACCCTTTTCCCGCATTTTACAGGTATGATGAAAGCAGGACAACTTCAGGTTGGGTCACTTACATTGAGCCGGCAGGAGTTTTGAATCCTATTGAGGGATATGCTGTCAACTTCGGCGAAACCGAGTCTCCACTGATTTTTAATATTACAGGAGTTGTTAATAACGGAAGCCTGTCAGCAACTCTTTATAACCACAATAATACTTACAGTCAAGGATTTAACCTAATCGGGAATCCGTACCCCTCTCCGATCGACTGGGATGCTCCATCGGGATGGACAAAGATCAATATAGACAATGCTATTTATTACTTTGAGACGAGTACCACCGATCAGTATGGAGGGACTTATGTTACTTACGCAGATGGTGTGTCAAGCAACGGTATGGCCACTAACCTGATCCCGTCGATGCAGGGTTTCTTTGTTCATGTATCTGATGGTTCATGGCCGGTAACAGGTACTCTGGCCATGAATAATAGTGTCAGAATAACTGATTTAACACATCCGTTAACAAAATCAGATANNTACTTTGATGAGAAAGCTACAAATGAATTCGATGGTCAGCTTGATGCACTTAAACTTATGAATACCGATTTCATGGTACCAAATCTTTATGCAATCGGATCTGATGGAGCAAAATTTTCAATCAGTGCATTACCAATAATTTCAGATACTTTATTAAGGGTTCCTCTCGGACTCAATCTTAACAGAGATGGAAACGTAATTTTTAAGATCAGCACCCTGGAAGGAAATCTGGGAGATATGGAGATTTATTTTTCTGATATTGTAACAGGCATAAAGCAAAATTTGCTTAATGATGAGCAATATGAGGTCAACCTGGATTACGGACAATATGAAAACAGGTTTTTTCTGGACTTCCGAAACATCTTGACAGGAATCCCTGAATATCCCATAAAGGATGATTTATTCAAAATCTATTGTTCGCATGGGATCCTAAAACTGGAAATCAATACTCTTGCCGGAGCTGATGGGACTCTAATGATAACAAATCTTACCGGACAGGTTCTCGCTGTCAAAAATTACTTTGAACCGGGATATTATGAACTCAATCCCGGTTTAATAAATGGTATTTATATAGTCAGTTTTTCTTCAGGAAAAAAGAGGAGTTCACAAAAGATATTTATACAGAACCGGTGAAATTTGTAAAGACAAATCAGGTCAAAAAACCTGAAGAAATTAAATCTCGGATCTTTTTCAAACCTGATATTTTCCGAATTGAGCAAATATTGGTTATCTCACCATCTCTTTGATCTGGAAAAAACAGGCAAGAATTTGGCCCAGGTCGCAAGCCTTCGTCTGGCTAATCCACCGTATCTAAAAACCCGGG
>DDXI01000051.1 GCA_002347475.1 Peptococcaceae bacterium UBA2264 | reverse complement strand
CCTTGGTGGCTGCCTTAAAAAAAGAAGGAATTGTTGAACCAACAGCGATCCAGGAGAAGGTGATTCCTTTTGCTTTGGAAAATAGAGATATTTTAGGCCAATCTGAGACCGGCAGCGGTAAAACACTGGCCTATCTGCTGCCAATATTACAGAAGACAGATCCTCAGAAGAGGGAAGCACAAGCCATTATTCTTTCGCCGACCCATGAGTTGGCTGTACAAATACAAAGACAAATTGAAATTTTGATAAAGAATTCAGGACTGGAGATAAAAGCAGCTCTGATCATAGGGAATGTCAATATTACTCGGCAAATTGAGAAGCTTAAAGAGAAGCCGCATATTCTTGTAGGTTCCGGCGGTCGAATTCTTGAACTGATCCGGAAGAAAAAGATCAATGCCCAAACAATCAAGACAATTGTGCTGGATGAAGCTGATCGCTTATTGGATGATAATAATGCAGCAACTGTCAAAGCTGTGATCAAGACAACTATGAGAGACAGACAACTTATGCTTTTTTCAGCAACTTTAACTGAGGGAATCGTAAAAAAGCTTGCGCAGACACTGAAAAACCCGGAGTTTATCCGTATTACTCAGAAGGCTATGATTGTTCCCAATATAGAGCACAGGTATATATTAGCTGAGCAAAGAGACAAGTTCGAAATACTAAGGAAAATTATTCGGCTGTTAAACCCTGTGAAAGCGTTGATCTTCATTAATAAAAGTGAAGAAATCAAATTAATAGTGGAGAAACTCAAATATCATGGTTTAGAAGCAGAAGGATTACATGGCAGTTCGAGAAAGGATGAGCGCAGAACCGCAATGGAGGACTTCAGAAGCGGCAAAGTCACTTTACTTGTAGCCTCAGACCTGGCAGCCAGGGGTTTGGATATTAAAGATGTCTCCCATATTATTAATTTAGATTTTCCCGAAGATCCACAGTTCTATCTTCATAGGGTGGGTCGAACAGGCAGGGCTGGATCAAGCGGAATCGCAATATCCATTGTTAATCAAAAAGAACTTCCCCTCATAGAGAAGGTTGAAAAGACCTTTAACATTGCTGTCACCAAGCAAGATATGTTGAGGGGAAAAATAATTGATGTTAAGAAAAAGCCGGTATTGAGTGAGGAAAAGAAAGGGACACGCGCACCTCTCCCAGGTAAACGCCAATTTCCCAAATAAGATCATGGCTGTATGTTATTAAAAAAGCAATGAAGATATTTACCCAATAAAGATAAGCTTACCCCAAAACGGCAAGTTTATCTTTATTGCTATTTGGGGTCTATTTTCAGATCAGTCATCATCAGGCCTGATCTGAAAACTTGGCCAGATTCTCAGGCAATGAAAAAAGTATACCAAAGAAAGAGGATAAGGGACATAGAGCAACCTAGCTGAACAGAGACTGATTTATTATAGTTAAACAGGGTTTGACACATTATATGGAGTGTGACTAAAATAATAGATACTACATATGGGGGTGATAAGTTGAAATGCCCTTTTTGTAATAACGAGGACACCAAGGTTCTGGATTCCCGCCAGGTTGAAGAAGGAACCGTAGTGAGGAGACGCAGAGAGTGTGACAGCTGTCTGCGCCGTTTTACCACTTACGAAAAATATGAATATACTCCTTTAATTGTAGTCAAGAAAGATGGCCGGCGTGAGAAATTTTCCCGGGCGAAAATTATTGGGGGAATGTTAAGGGCCTGCGAAAAGCGGCCGATCTCCATGGAAGAGATCGAGGAGGTTGTCTATAATATTGAAAAGGAGTTAAGAAACAGTCACGAATCGGAAGTTTCCAGTGAGGAAATCGGTGAGGCGGTAATGGAGCGGCTGTTTGCTTTGGATGAGATAGCTTATATTCGTTTTGCTTCCGTATATCGCCAATTTACGGATGTCCAGCATTTTATGCGGGAGCTTCAGGAACTGGTTAAAAGAAAAGACTAATAAAATAAAAAGTATTTAAGATCAGAGGAGATTGAAGAAGTAAAAAAATGAGAATAAAAACTGACAGGATAAAAGCAGGATAAAAGGAGATTGGTAATAAAACTCATGGATAAAATATGGAGCTGGGGGAGTTAGTGTTGAGTTTTACAGAAAAAGTACCGCCATCATGGCAGAGAGCCGTATTAACACCAAATGCCAGGGTTATCCTGGAAAGACGTTATTTGAAACAGGAGAAAGGCCAGGTTATTGAAACTCCAGAGGATATGTTCTATCGCGTGGCTGCGGTTGTGGCAGGAATAGAGAAGAAATATCAGAAAAATGAAGAAGAAATTCAGGCACTGACCAAAGACTTTTATGCGCTAATGGCCAACCTCGAATATATGCCTAATTCGCCAACTTTGATGAATGCCGGAAGAGATCTGGGCCAATTGAGTGCCTGCTTTGTTTTGCCTGTGAATGACTCAATGGAAGATATTTTTGATGCTATCAAGAATGCTGCTATTATCCATAAGTCTGGCGGGGGAACGGGTTTTAGTTTTTCAAGGCTTCGTCCCAAAAACAGTGCTGTACGTTCGACAGGCGGAGTTGCTTCCGGGCCGGTTTCCTTTATGAAAGTATTTAATGCGGCAACAGAAGCAGTTAAACAAGGTGGAACCCGTCGGGGGGCCAATATGGGGATTCTAAGAGTCGATCATCCGGATATTATTGAGTTTATCCAGTGTAAGGAAGATAATAAAGAAATAACAAATTTTAATATATCTGTAGGTGTTACCGAGGCCTTTATGGAGGCAGTTTTTCAGGGCAGTTCATATGATCTGATTGATCCGCATACTGGTAATATCACCGGACAATTATCAGCAAAGGATGTCTTCAGCAAGATAGTTGATCATGCCTGGCGCAACGGTGAGCCCGGGATCGTTTTTCTGGACAGATTGAATAAGGATAATCCTACGCCCCTCATAGGTGAGATTGAAGCTACCAATCCCTGCGGGGAGCAGCCCCTGCTTCCCAATGAAGCCTGTAATCTGGGTTCAATAAACCTGAAACTGATGGTGAAGGAGAAAAACGGTAAAATCGTCGTGGATTGGGACAAATTGGCGCGGACGGTTCGCCTGGCAGTTCGTTTTTTGGATGATGTTATTGATGCTAATCAGTATCCCTTGGCTGTTATTGAAGAAATGGCTAAAGGAAATCGCAAGATCGGACTGGGTGTGATGGGATTTGCTGATATGTTGATTCTGATGCAGATTTCCTATGCCTCAGAGGATGCTGCGGAGTGTGCGGAGAAGGTTATGCGCTTCATTCAGACAGAAGCGCGGCTGGAGTCACAGTGTCTGGCAGAGGAACGGGGAACTTTTCCTAATTTCACCGGATCAATTTACGATGGTGTTATGAAACTGCGTAATGCCACATTGACAACAATCGCTCCTACAGGAACAATTTCGATGATCTGCGGTGTATCCAGCGGCGTTGAACCCTTATTTGCTGTGGCTTATACCAAGACAGTTATGGACGGAACTTCCTTAGTGGAAGTTAATCCGATTTTCGAAGAGTTTGCCCGGGAATATGGCTTTGATTCACCCGGACTGGCAGAAAAGATTGCCTCGCAAGGGACTGTCCTGGGTTTGCCGGAGGTTCCCAATTGGGTACAGGAAGTATTTATTACAGCACAGGAGATTGCCCCCGAGTGGCATATCCGGATACAGGCTGCAGTTCAAAAATATGTGGACAATGCTGTTTCCAAGACCATCAATTTTGCCAATACAGCTACCCGTGAGGATATAGCCGAGGCTTATCGTCTGGCTTATGATTTAAACTGCAAGGGCTTGACAGTCTACCGGGACAGAAGCAGGGATGAGCAGGTCTTGTCTTCCGGAACAGCGGCGGCTTCCTCCCAATCCGAGACTGGTAATACTGTGACTTCACAGACTGTAATCCCGCCGAAATCGCCTTTTGTGCCGGAAGTTAATACAGTTATGCCGCGTCCGCGCCCTTCAGTTACTGCGGGTGTGACCGAAAAGATTAAAATAGGCTGCGGGACCCTTTATGTGAGTGTTAATGCTGATGATAAAGGTATTTGTGAAGTATTTACCAATACCGGCCGAGCCGGAGGCTGTTCCTCCCAGTCGGAGGCTACAGCCAGACTTATTTCGATCAGCCTGCGTTCCGGTATATCTGTGGATGCCATTATTGAACAAATAAAGGGTATACGCTGTCCAGCCTGTATTCGCCGGGAAGGAGTTAATGTAACTTCCTGTCCGGATGCCATTGCCCGGGTTATAAAGAAATATAATGATGTCGGTGGGACTGGCAATGGTAATAATCTCAGCATTAACAACGGTGTACACTATAATGTCTCGGGCACAGATGATCCCCGAATAATACCTGCAGCTGGTATGACGAAGGCGGAAAAAGCAGTAGTCAAAATAGCTCGGGATGGGGTGGCCGTGGATAATGCCTGTCCGGAGTGTGGTGGTAGTGTTAACTATGAAAGTGGCTGTGTAGTTTGTATACATTGCGGGTACTCCAAGTGTGGGTAAAAAATTGGCAGATAACTATTGAATTCATATCTGACAGAACAAGAGGGGGGTGAGTTGGCTGGAGCTATCAGCAGTAGCAAGGGCATGTTATCTGAAAATTCAGAAATGTCTTGTAAATTACTTCTGAATGATATATTCTTATAATGTAAGAATATATCCAACAGGGAGCGATGAATGCGGGGGTGCATTTGGACGCTTATCCCTCGTACTGAGCTAGTAGCGTAACCGACCTTACAAGGTCGGTTTTTGTGCTTTCAGGGGTGAGGTCAATCGCAGTGCGAAGAAGATGATCACAGTAAAATTGATATTCGAAGAGAGAGGTGGAAATTATGCTTACTACAAGAAGATTGTTACAGTATATTTTTCTCATCCCAATCTTTATCCTGATCTTGATCTGCCCTCTCGTCATTTCAACGGCAGCGGAAAACTCCTCTCTCGATCATGAAGCACCAATTTATGAGGTGCCTTTTTCCGAAAACATACAGCATGAAATTGGGAACCTCTGTGAGAATAACCGCTTGTCTTATGAGTTGGTTTTGGCAGTCTACCAGGTAGAAGGTGACAATAGTACTCAAACTGAAGATATTAAAGCAAAGATTGAAAAATTGGCCTCATATCGGGATTATTGGGCTGCACAAGGATATTGTGATGAGATTGTTTTTGACCTGATGTTGCTCTCCGAACAAAGAGGAATTGAAGGCTGCGCAGCTTTTATAGAAAATAATAACTCTTATAAGCAAGATGATTATGTGCAAAAGGTTACGGAATATAAATACTATCTTGAGCAAATTGATTGTGTCGATGAGAGTATGTAAACCTAGAGCGGATGATTGCTAGCTGCAAAATCACAGGTGATTGTGGCAGGCTAAGATATCTCTTCACAGAAATACCCCCAATCGCAGGATAATGATCCAGGATTGGAGGTATTTTTATGATAATGATAAGTGAAAAACTCATTACCAAGGCCGGGCAGGGGTTACACCCTTTTTATTGATAAGCAGGAAAAGAAGTGAAGATGGAGTTAATGATTCCGGAATCGTAAGCAGTTTCTTCTTCATATCCCTGTTTTCCCTGAACATAGGTATAATTTGTCAAGGTAAGGTTGCTTCCGGTGGAAACCAGCATACCTATTCTTGGTGTGGGGGTATTTTCAATCCCGGCAACAGTGAAATATACAGATCCTAACTGGACGTATTCGGAGAATAGAGTGTAGTAGCTGGTGTCATCCTTGACCAGCAGCAGCCACTTCTGGCCGTCGTCCCACATGATTTCACCTTTGCTGTCACGCTGAGCTGCTGTGTATAAAATGAGAGATTCTTCCTCATTGTCAGCATCCAAATCAACGCTGCTCTGGCTTAGTTGAGTCCAGGAATCTTGAGTGAGAGGATCAACTGTTGAAGCATGAATGACTTGTTTCTCCTGGGACTGATTCTGCGGATTTTCCTGGGATTGATTCTGGGGGGGTTCCTGTTGGTTGTTCGGAGGAGTGCTTGGCTGACAGCCGCTCAGGAACACCATAAGAGTACAAAGAATAACCACCAGATTAATTTTTGGGTACAATCAGATCACCTCAAATCAAAATTAATTTCTAGGACCATTTTATCATAAAGTCGGAAAGATTAAGATAATAATGGAATATTATATTTCACAAATTATTGCAGTAGGGCCATAATGTTGACTTGCTAAAAAGCAAATGATATGCTTTCCTCATAATAAATGTCATTTGTTATAAGGAACGCTTTCTCTTCTCGCTAATTGTTGTTTTCAATCCCCAAAAATGTTTGCGATATCGATTGGAATATAAATAATATACTTGGAGGTAATTATGAAAACAATTTTTGGTGTTTATGAAATTACAGACGGTGTATTATTGACTGGCAATGAAAATGTGTATTCTTATGATGATGACGATATTACCATAAATATCTGTGGCTATTTATGCTGTAGAAAAGAAAACAAGTCCAGCGACGGTATGTCTGTCAAAAGGCTCTTTAATGATCATGATCGCAGAATTACCGAGTACTTGAATGGAGTATATATTTTGGTTATCTATGATAAAAAAACTAAAAACTTACATATATACCATGATCAAAATACATCAGCTCTGACGCTTTATTACACTATCTTAGAAACAAAAGTTTTCTACAGTACTTCGATTAAAAAGTTACTGAAAGAGTCCGGTATCAAGCGAAGTTTAAATAACGAAACCGTCAGTGACTTCATTGTTAATGGGTTTATCAACGGTTCTCAAACATTGATATACAATGTTTTTAAGATCAAAATTAATCATGCTCTACATGCCAGTCAAAAAAAAGTGGAACAAACCGAAGTTCAATATGAACTGGAACAGCTCAGCGAGAACCAAGCTATTGATAACTGGAGCCTGGTATTGGATAATGCTATTAACAGCTGTCTTGATGATCAAAATGAAATTAATATGGCTCTATCTGCCGGCTATGATTCCAATTGTATTTTGCATTCCTTGAAAAAAAATAAGGAGAAGAAAATCCATACTTTTTCAGTCGGTGGCAGTACCGGTAAAAGTGAGTTGGTCAATGTTAAGAAAATCCTGCAATCATATCCGGATGTTACTCTCCAGGAGACAGTCACAGATAATACAACCCTCCAATCTCTCCCGGATATAGTCTGGAGATTAGAGGGTACTGTTTATGAATATGGGGTATTTCTGCAGTATACGTTAGCTAATATGGTCAATCAGGCTAAGGTAAAGCATTTTATATGTGGTGAATGTGCCGATCAGGTTATGAATATACATTATAATGACAAGGTGTTTATGCCTGTAAACCCGCAGCCCGACAATCCGCATAAATATTCCTTCAAAGAAGAACCCTTGGTATTCGCCAGTTTGTTAATTCTTAAAAAGAATGGTATTATGTTCAATTCCTTCGATATAGAAACAAGGTATCCTTTTCTTGATAAACGTTTTGTAGCAGTGGCAAATGGCGTTAAAAATTTGAACGGAACGAGCAAAGAGTTTCACAAGAACAAGTGCAGGGAGATATTGTCGAAGGAGATAATGGAGAATATTGAAAAAGCCGGTGGCGCAACTGATTGCTATTCACTTTTTGCGGATCGTTCAGCTATTAAAAAATACACTAAATTAATCGAACGCTCGGAGTTATATAAGCATCATCAGAAGCTGATATCTGCTATTTTACTTAGACGTATTCGTGATTTTATCAGCAGCAGTGATCCGGGAACATCAGCAAAACAGAAACGTACATTTTTTAGATTTATAAAAAAAATAACAGGAAGTATCTCAGCTCTTCGAAAGCATTCTCTCAATAGGGTGGCATACTCTTTTTTAGAGACAAGATTGAGGGTATATATAAATTTGCATTACATCATGCTGTTCGAAAAACTGTTTATCAGTGGTGAATATGATGAGAAATTTGGGGATGCCGGAATAGATATCAGCTTGCCAGATATAATGGTAAATAAAGCAGAGGCTGATCATTGAGGCGCAGTTTATCATTTGCTCTTGTATTCAGCAATATAGGGTAGGTTACGGTATCTTTCCTGATAGTCAAGGCCATATCCCACGACAAAGATGTTCGGCATAACAAAACAGCGGTAAGCAATGTTGATAGTCAGGAGCCGTTCGGCCGGGTTATCGAGGAGGGTACATATTTTTAAACTGGCTGGTTTAGCGGCTTCCAGGTGCTGACAGACATAACCAAGGGTAAGACCTGTGCCTATGACATCTTCCACTAGAAGCACATGGCGGCCGGTTATGGATAAATCCAGATCTTTGGTAAAGCGAACTACTCCGGTTTTATGATTATCGTCTGAGAAGGCTCTGATTGAAAGAAAATCAATACTTAAGGGCATCGTGAGATGACGTGTCAAGTCAGCCAGAAAGTAGAGGGAGCCTTTAAGGACACTTATGGCGATCAGTTCCTTGCCCCGATAGTCCTGGTCAATCTCCCGGCCTATTTCGGCAACTTTGCGTTCTATTTGTTCTTGGCTGAAAATTGTTTTTCCAATAGCAGACAAGGTCATTTATTTTCTGTTCCTTCCTTTAGCCCGAATCTTTTTAATAGGGTATAAAAGTCATTTCTAAAAACAATATTGATGTTGGTACCGGGGTAGAGCTTTTTAAGCAGCTCAACTTTTTTCTTTTTTACTGAGGCATATTTCTGATTCATAGTTGTCAGTTCAATAAAGGTATTAAATCTGGGCAGGTAAAAATCCGGTGAAAAGGCCAGGGTGATGTTACCTTCCTCATCCCATTTAATGGGGAAGGTGCGGGGTTCGTATTCCCACTCGATATCGTACATATCCAGAATTTTAGCAAATTCTTCTTCTGAGGGGTGTTTATAATAAACTGGTTTCTTGCTTTCCTGCTCGGAGGGTTCTACCGCAGGCTGGGAGCAGATCTCCCTGTTCCTGGCCAAGTCAAATAAAAGGTTGGTGCATTCTTCTGCGGACAAGAAGTCGGTATTCAGGGTGAGATGGTAGAGTGCCGGATCTGACCAGTCTTTGTTGTAAATAGTGGCAATATAGCGTTTGTGTTTCCTGTCAGTGAGTTCCAAAAACCTTGCTGCGTCAGTTTTTTCCATATTGTATTTCTGCATAATACGCTTGGTCCGGACATCAGGAGAGGCCATGATCTTCACATGGATGGCAGCCGGGTGCCGGGAAAATATAACCTGGGCTCCTAAGCCAAAAATAATTGCCGGTTGTTCAGCTACATAATTTCTTAATTTATTTTCGATATATTCGGCAAAGGTTATGTCCTGCGCAGAAGGGCTCAAATAAAAGCCAGGACTTTCTGCCAGCATATGCAGTTCATGTCTGTTGGCTATTTCCGGCAACCATTGGTTTATTACCAGATCGCGGCTAATTACCGGCAGCTCGAGTTTGCTGGCGAGTAACTCTGTGATTTTCCTGCCCAAGCTTCCGGTTTGTCTGGATATAGTGATAAAGACCATAGCAGCCACCTCTGATTGTTTTTAGTATTGCTTTTTATTCCCTGTCTGATCAGGGCAAAAGCTTGAACAATGATCTCTTGCTATTATATTATATAGCGTTACTGTTAACAATTTTATAATAAATCAAAAATGACAGGATTTAATAAGAATCCTTTATTATTAAATTTTCGCTTTATCAGCATAAGATTAACCTGGATTATGGCAGATATATAAATATCAGAAAGGCTCTATTCGCTGAAAGGAGAACAAGTTGATTAACAGGAATTGCCTGATAAATGCATATCAGATATGAATATGCCGGGGAGGTCTGTAAATGAAAATTGTGCAGACGAATGGAGTGCAGATAACATTATTAACACGAAACAGAGAGCTTATTAAT
>DDXI01000119.1:1267-3475 GCA_002347475.1 Peptococcaceae bacterium UBA2264 | reverse complement strand
GGCAGAAGAAGATTGTAAATTATCATTGGTGAGAAAACCGCGACAGAAGAAGATTGTAAATTATCCTTGGTGAGAAAACCGCGACAGAAGAAGATTGTAAATTATCCTTGGTGAGAAAACCGCGACAGCGGTTTAATGTGAATAACCGCCGGTGTAACCGGCGGCAACAGCTCACCTCCTGATGTAAAACCCTGAAAGGGTTTAATATTTTTTGCAGGTCAAATACACTTTTTCCTAACTTGGCGCTGTCTCGTTGTATTATAAACCTAATTGCTAAAAAAATGTCAAGCTATCGTCAACATCTCTATCACATTGTTTTCAGAACAAAGGATAGTAAGCCAACAATTAATCCGGAAAACTCCGGTCAGCTTTATGCCTACATCACAGGAATAATTAAAAACAGGGAAAGTTTCCTTTACCGTATCAATGGAGTTGAAAATCATATTCATATTCTTACAGATATGAATCCGTCAATTGCACCCGTGGATTTTGTAAAGGATATCAAAGTGTCATCATCCAAGTGGATTAAGGGAAGCGGTTTTTTCCCTGATCGTAATATTCAACTCCTTCAGAGTTGACACACATTAGTATACTTCTGACCTCCGGTTACACCGGAGGTTATTCACATATTGCTCTTTCAGAGCAAATTACAGCATTTGGTTTTGTTGATTAAGCGCTCTTTCAGAGCAGGTTGTTGTACCAATGGTTCATTAAGCGCTCTTTCAGAGCAGATTGCTGGCGGTTCGGTCACCGAAAACCGCGATAGCGGCAGATTGTAAATTCCCTTTTGGTGAGAATAACCGCGGCAGAAGAAGATTGTAAATTATCCTTGGTGAGAAAACCGCGACAGCGGTTTTATGTGAATAACCACCGGTGCAACCGGTGGCCACAGCTCACCTCCTGATGTAAAACCCTGAAAGGGTTTAACATAAGCAGTTTAGGTCAGTCATTGATTGAATAATATTGTTCCAAGTGCTGCATTGCAGAAAAAACCCCGCGAAAAGTCGCGGGGTTTTTTATTTCACTCAGTCAACTCTATCTTCCTCCCCTGTACTGTCTTCCTCCTCTTTGCTGATTGCCTGATTGATTGCCGTTTTCCGTTTCATTTGGAGTGCTGACTATCTGGTCATACTCTTCCTGAGTAATGTAAACAGGAATATATTCAGCACCAAGATTTTCCAGCTGGCGATTGAAAGCCCTCAGATGGTTCCCGGATCCTCTGAGCAGATTTTCAAATACCATCTTAATATTTTCATTTTCAACAACTTTCAGGTACTCTTCCAGATCCTTTATATCCAGTTCCTCAATCAGGGCTCCGGTTTCCATAGCAGCTTCAATTGATCCGGATCCTTTTTCAACAAGCTGAGCGTATAATTCCTGAAAATCAGAATCATCAAAGAAACCGGGGTCTCCGGTCTGAGTATATTCTTCTCCGTAATTTTGAAGCAGGAACTTTACTGCATTTAAATGGGTGTCTTCAGCCTTTGATATATTTGAAAAAACAGGAATTCCCCATTTTTCAAACAGGAAGGTATAAACATCCCCGGCCAGTTTCTCTTCTTCCTTCATATGAAGAAGGATTTCAAGTTCATCATCCGTGAATGACAGATCCTCCGTCAGGCAGGCGCCAAGGTTACTGCCAACCAGCAGCGTTGTGCCATCGGCGGCAACATTCAGCAGGTTGTTCCCGGCGATTGCAGGATCATTGGCTTCTTTGGTGCATGAGCCTGTCAATAAAAGCAGACTCACAACAAAACCATTGATTATCATATATTTAATTGTTTTCATCATAATAGAATTTTGATTTTAATGGTATGATGCCTGCCTGTCGGCAGACAGGGAACCGCACATGATTGAAAATTATATTCTTATCGTGTTTATGTTTGTGGTCAATCATGTGGGTTTCATTAGTTTATAATTTTTTATTAATGATCTGATTTTTTGATTTCAGTTTTTACCTTTTTGCAGGTGTTTCCCTGAGGTCGCATATTCCGTTTTTGTTTTCATCTACGAAATTTGGTCCTCCGGGAGCAAGTCCTTTGCCCTGGCCGGGACCCATTCCGCGACCCTGGGCCGGTCTCATACCCCTGCCCTGTCCGGCTGCCATGCCTCTTCGGCCCTGAACACCCTGGGCATTCCCCATCCTGCGTCCGTTACCGTTATTGCGGCCATTTACCTCATAATAATCGCATACCCCGTTATTGTCAG
>DDXI01000119.1:0-1254 GCA_002347475.1 Peptococcaceae bacterium UBA2264 | reverse complement strand
CTGTAATAAAAAGTTTTGTCTTCATAACCATAAATTTTTAGTTTCACAAAATGATTAATTTATAAATCGCCTGCCCCGTCCCCTTCCGTAAGGACCTCCGGGTCCGTATCTCCCGGTCTGAACATCCGTGGCAAACATTTCCCCGAACATATTATCGAGTTTTTCTTTCTGGTCTTCTCTAATTATCACTTTAAAATCCATGTAATACTTGTATGTCAGTATTTTAAGGTCTGCATGCAAATGGCCTATTGAATCAGCCAGCAAATTCAATCTTGCAGAATCGCAGGCAGGAGATGACATTTCCTCCAGCATAAGTCTTCGCAGATCATTCAATTCAAGATTGATATCCCTGACATGCTGCCGGAAAGCCGGATTGAATTCCCTGAATCTGTTCATCTGTTCAGCGCTAAGGTCAAGTTCATCCCTGAACCAGCGGCCGCTGAATCTTACTGATGAATTCTCCTCCCCGATCGTGCCGGATACAGGCACTGTTATTTCAGGGCGGGGTTGATGGCGATGGTAAATAATTGTCAGAATTGTGGTAATATTCAAAACTGCAAGTACTACTATTGCCCATATCATCATTCTGGTCCTGTTTTCCGGTTTCATAATTACCTCCTATTCCAGTGAGAGAATATCAACTGATTCCAGAGATGCGTCATTGATAAGCGCAAGTTCAAGGGGTATCTTGCCGGTATTTCCTGCAGGGCGTGACAAATTTCCAAGCATGATCCCGAAAAGGACAGCTACAGAAAGCGACAATGTTATGAGAGCCGGCCGCAATATCCTTGCGACCAGTGGTATATTCTCAAAACTTTCCGTGTCAAGTCTTTCAATTTGAGCCATAACCCTTGTTACAAGAAATGGATCAACATCCGTCTCTTTTTCAACACTTATCACCCTGCCGGCAAGAATTTGAATTTCACTTAGCCTTTTGCATGAATCGCATGTTTTGAGATGCGACTCAACCTGAGTCATCATACCGGCAGGCAGCCTGCCCTCGCGGTATGCATCCAGATTTTCCTGACATAACTGACAATTCATTTTTAATTGATTTTTATGGTTAGAAACAAAACTTATTATTTTCCTACGGTTAATTATGGTTTATTATTCTGCCACCAGATAATTTTTCGCGGAGATTCTTTTTGGCTCTCTGCAGAAGGGCCTCAACAGCGCCTTCAGTTGTTTTCATTATTTCTGCAATTTCCTTTTGTGAAAGATCATCATATTTGCTTAGTACAATGGCAGTTCGCT
>DDXI01000082.1 GCA_002347475.1 Peptococcaceae bacterium UBA2264 | reverse complement strand
GGTCATTATGCGGTAGCTGAAACATGTTAATTCGACGGATCCTGGTATTCTGTCCCGCAGTATGAACGAAGGCAGCAATAAATTATAATTAACAGCATTGTTGATAATGTGGTCAATAAGGAGTGAGCAGAATAACAGAATACCACTAAAAGACAGGTATCTGAATAATGTAATTTTTAAGTTGGGGAGGCAGCCATGAAACGAGAGCAGGCAATTATTTTTCCTGTAGGATACTATGAATTTCATAAAAACCAGGTTTACAATTTCCAACTGAATCGATGGCATTCCTTAGGACTGTTCAAATTTGAAGATATCGAGAATATCGGTAAAGACATCGAATCTTTCGAGGACTGGAAAGTTAAAATGGTCCAGCTTGCGGAGAAGGCCCTTTCGGAAAACCGCGTCCTAAATGCAGCGTTCTATTATCGTGCAGCCGAATTCTATGTTTTAGAAGGGGATGAACCAGGAAAAGAATATTATTACGATAAGTTTATAGATTTGTTCTATAGAGCGGTTAAAGGCGAGTCATTTGAACGGATTTCGATCCCTTATGATCCGGGATTTTTACCCGCCCTCAGAATAGAACCAGAAAATAGAAAAATGGGTACCTTGTTATTACATGGTGGATTTGATTCTTTCATTGAGGAATGGTACCCCATGATGCAATATTTAGCTGCCAAAGGTTATGAAGTGATTGGCTTTGAAGGGCCAGGGCAGGGCAATGTCCTCTTAAAACAGGGGATCCCGTTGGATTATCAATGGGAAAAACCAGTCAAAGCAATTTTGGACCACCTGGAACTTGAAGAGGTGTCCCTTCTTGGACTTTCAATGGGTGGGTGGTTCTGCTTAAGGGCGGCGGCATTTGAACCCAGAATAAAAAATGTGATTGCATCAGGTCACGCCACGGATTATTCCAGAATTCCACCTGCTTTTATGAGATGGCTTATGATGTTTTTCGTAAATAATTTCAGAGAATATTCCAGAAGATCCTTTTTCAAAATGGTTGCAAAAGGTGGCATGCAATCATGGCAGATCAGCAATTTGTCGCATGTTACAAGGCTGCCTCCGCTTGAGGCCTTTGAGTACTCCCTTAATCTGAACGAGGAAAATCTTCATTGTGAAAAGGTAACCCAAAATGTCTTATATCTCACTGGGCGAGACGATCATTTTATTCCATTCAAGATGCATGACAGACAACTCAAGTTATTCACAAATGTGAAATCACTAACTGATAGAGTATTTACAAAAGAAGAACATGCTCAGAATCATTGCCAGATAGGGAATGTAAAACTGCTGCTTGATGTGATTTGTGATTGGCTGGAAGATAATAAAATACAGACTGGCTTTAGACCATGATTGGGAAAAACCAACTGGGGCAATACCGGATTATTTCCGATTGGATAATGTTACATTGATCGGCATTTCTTTGGGAGGCTATTGGTGCCTGCGAGCGGCAGCCTTTGAACCTCGGATTAAAAAAGTGGTGGCCTATGGCCTTGTGCATGATTATGTTGGTATTTAGAACCGCGCCTTTTTTATATTCTGGCAATAAGTATTTTTGAAGGAAATAAAGGTAGGATGTGGAATACATAGAAAGATTGTTAAACTGCTTTGCGTATTTGTCTGGCAAAATTGTGACGTCAGGAGATATGGTTTCAACAGGTAAAGTCTATACAAACTGGAGCAAATCAGCTGCTTTTGGATTGCGTTTCCTTTGATAATTTATATTGAATGGAGGAATTAAAAATATGCCTTTGATATCACCCCAAGACTTGATTATTCCAGCTGTTAAAGCTCTATTTGCTTTATGGCAGATGTGGCTTGTTCTAGGAGTAGTGGCGCTTGTCAAACTGGGCTATAGACTTTGGGACAAAAACAGATTGAAGAAATCCGGTATCGCTGAAATTGATCATATGGACGGAAAAACTTTCGAAAAGTATCTCAAAGTTCTGTTCGAGAATCTGGGTTACAGGGTCGAGAGGACGCCATATATTGGTGACTATGGTGCAGATTTAATTACATATAAAGACGGAGTAAAAACTGTTATCCAGGCCAAAAGACACAAGAATAAAGTTAATATCAAAGCCATACAGGAGGCGGTGGCCGCAAAGGGAAAATACGGCTGTTCTGAGGCAATGGTAGTTACCAATAGCGTTTATACGAAAGCGGCAGTAGAATTAGCCAAAGCCAACAGGGTTGAATTATGGAACAGGGATCACTTGGTCAAGGCCCTCTTATCAATCAAGAAAGATAGCGTAATTACAGAGCAGCAACAAGAAGCTGCTGTAACACCGGAACAACATGTTGCAGGGGAAAAGGACACTTGTGTAATTTGCGGAAAATCGGTAACGGGAAAAGTTAAGCAATACTGTTTAGCCAATCAAAACAGATTTGGCGGCAATATTTATTGTTATGACCATCAGAGAAACCAATAGAGCATATTAAGAAATTTAGGAAGTGAAATTTGAAGTGAAATTTCAGAGGCTTTTCCTGAGTTCGATGAACCTGGAGAGGCTTTTTTCTCTTTAGGAAGAATTATATTGTACTTTGGACTTATATGAAATAAATAGATAATTCACAATATTGCAGGATTTGGCAACAGAAGAAGGAATAAATGGGATTTTGGCGAAAAAAGTAAGGTGCGGGTATTGATGCCTTTTTTAGTACCCGGCTTTCCGGGTAAATCCTTTACTTAAAGTCAATGCACATCTGAGGAGCTGACATCATTGACCAACGAATACAAACAAAGCGGAAAACTGAACAGTGTAGCTGAAGATCTCTTTGTCGAATTGTTCTGCGACACCTTCGGTCCGGAAAAATCTCAGTACCTGTATCTCCAGTATCCTTTCACAGACATCTACGGGAACAGGCGCCTGATTGACTTTGCTCTGGAAAATGAAGAACTGCGCATAGCGATTGAAATAGACGGGGAGACCTACCATAATCCAAGCAAGGTTTCCCGGAATAAATATTATGATGACCTGACCAAACAGAACAGCCTGATCTGCCAGAATTGGAAAGTCTACCGCTGGGTCTATGGGCAGCTAAAGAACCAGCCGGAAAAAGTCAAGGACGAAATGCGGACATTCCTCGGAGAAATGCCGCTCTTCCGGATGCTGGAAGATTATCTGCCCAGGCAAAAAGGCCAGACTATCGAACTCAAATCACACCAGGAGGCTGCTCTGGCGAGCCTGCAGGCTATGCGCGAGCGGGGCGAGAGCATCGCGCTTCTTTACCATGCCACCGGCACCGGCAAAACTGTCACGGCTGTCAGTGATGCCAAAAGACTGGGCAAAAGGACCTTGGTTCTGGCTCATACCCGGGAACTGATAACCCAGGCCCGACAGACTTTTCATAAGCTCTGGCTTGAAGCCGGGACAGGATTGTATGTTGCTGAAGAAAAGAATAAGGATGCCTATGTGGTCTGCGGCAGCATACAGAGTGTTGCCCAGAATCTGGAGGATTTCCAGGCAGATGATTTCGCTTACCTGATTATTGACGAATGCCATCACGGGGCTGCCGGCAGTTACAAGAAAATACTGGGTTATTTCCAGCCGGAATTTACCTTGGGGCTGACTGCCACACCGGAAAGGATAGACGGGGAAGACCTGCTGGAAATTTTCCAGAATATAGCCCATAAACTGGATCTGCAGACAGCCGTAAACCTGGAGGAGCTTGTCCCGGTCAGATGCGTCCGGGTCAAAACCAATGTTGACCTCTCCACGGTGAGGATTAACGGCATCAAATATTACTCCCAGGACCTGGAGAGCAAACTCTTTGTACCGGAAAGAAACAAAGTTATTGCGGAAACCTACCTGCAATATGGCGATCACAGGAAAACAGTTATCTTCTGTGCCTCAGTCCGGCACGCCCAGGAAATTGCCGAATTGTTCAAAGAAAACGGCATTGAGTGTGCGGCTGTTTCCGGAACTCTGAAGCATGCAGAACGAAGAAAAATCCTGGAGCAGTACGAAAATGGGGATCTCAGTGTTCTCTGTGCCTGTGATCTCTTAAATGAAGGCTGGGACAGTCCCCGGACCGAAGTATTGTTTATGGCCCGGCCGACCCTCTCCAAAACCCTTTACCTGCAGCAACTGGGCAGAGGGATGCGCAAATCTCCGGGCAAGGAATACCTGATGGTTTTTGATTTTGTGGATAATGCCAATATGTTCAATCAGCCTTACTCCCTGCATAGGATTTTTAACATCATGGACTATCGGCCAGGGGAATATGTAGTTGCTTCACCAAAAGACTTTGAGCTGGACCGGGATATGATTGCCAAAGGGGAAAAGCCGTCAGTATATCTGGATTTCCCGATTAGTATCACTGATTATGAACTGATCAACCTCTTCAACTGGCAGGATGAAGTCAAAAATCTGATTTCCCAGCTGGAGTTTGTCCGCATGGTGGATGTCCAGGCAGAAACAGTGGACAGGTATATCCGGGAAGGCCGGATTGTTCCTGATCTGGATGTTCCGCTGGGAGACAAGAGAACTTTCAAATATTTTCGGGAGGAAACGGTCAGAAAATATGCCGGTCAATTCGGCTGGGACCTGATTAATCCGGCCAATATGAAAGACAAGTTTATGGAAATGGTCAGGACTATGGATATGACTTTTTCCTACAAGCCGATACTGCTCAAGGCCATGCTGGCATATGCCGAGGACAACGGCAGGGTCTCGGTTGAGGATATTGTCACTTATTTTCTGGATTTCTACAGCGCCCGAAAAGAACAAGGCCTGGTTGTGGAAAAGAAATCAAGCATCTACTGCAAAGACGGATTTACGCGAAAGGATGCCGAAAGGAATATCTTTGCTAATCCGTTCAAGAGATTTGAGGACATGCGCTTTCTGAAAAGAAGCCGGGAGATCGAGTATGTGGAGTTTAACAGGCATATCTGGAAGAAGTTATCTGCTGAAGAAAAGGAATGGATTGTTCAGCATTGTGAGGAGAAGCTGGAGGAGTATTTTGGGAAGAGATTCAGTTAATAGCTGATTAATGAATATCAATCTGGTTCGTTTTGAGTAAGATTTATTACTGATGTGTAGTATTGATTTTGAGGTGCAAAATGTCTAGAATTATCTTTGGCCTATATGAACAAATCATAAACGGCATTATTTATGAAAACTTAAACAAAATTGATCGGGAGCTTATCGAGAAAGAATCTCAGCCCCTGGATAGTGCTGAGTCCTCCAGAATCCTGGCGGAATATCTGACCAGAATCCTGCGCGAGATTTTTAATTATATCGAAGGCGAAGATACAATTGTCAGGGATAGAGTCAATTTATGTAATAGCATTTTGCAGCATATTTACGCATGTATTCAAAAGGAAAGTTATGGTTTCCAGAAAGATGCTTATATCTTGAAAAGGGTTAAAGACTTCCTGGTCCGGCAGGATGCTCAGATGCTACTATCTTTGGTGGATAAAAAAGCTGATAAGCAAAGAACCTTGTCGACTAGAGGTAAGTCAATCAGACCAGAGACATCTCTGGCTGAAAATTCTCTCTTCACCGGGGCAGTACATGAGCCTAACATGTTTTCCGAACTACAAAAAGAAATCTTATGCTGTCATAGGATTGATTTTTTGGTCTCCTTTATCAAATGGAGTGGTCTAAGATTAATCATTAATGAACTACGTCGATTCACAGAAAATGGCGGCCACCTCAGGGTAATAACTACTTCTTATCTGGGAGCCACTGATTACAAAGCAATCGAGCAGCTCAGCAAGCTTACTAATGCCGAAATACATATTTCATATGATACGGAAAGGACTCGTCTGCATGCCAAGACTTATATTTTTTGGCGCGACACAGGCTTTAGTACGGTCTACATCGGCTCCTCCAACATCTCTGAGTCAGCTATGACCAGTGGCTTGGAATGGAATCTTAAGCTCTCCCAATATGATGCAGGAGATATTCTGGAGAAAATCCGGGCAACTTTTGAAGGGTATTGGAATAATCCCGAGTTTACCCCCTTTATTCTGCAAATCGATGCAGAGCGTTTGCGCCAAGCTTTGCGATCGGAGAGAAGAAATAGTCAGGATGAAGACCATACCTTGACTTTTAACTTTGACATCCAGCCTTATTATTACCAACAAGAAATCTTAGACAAATTAAAGGCAGAAAGGGAAATCCATAATTCTTATAAAAACTTGGTAGTTGCTGCCACGGGCACTGGCAAAACAGTCATTGCTGCTTTTGATTACCGGGATTTCTGTAGGCGAAACCCGCATCAGCCCAACAGGTTGCTCTTTGTCGCCCATCGGAAGGAGATCTTGAGTCAGAGTCTGGCTTGTTTTCGGGGTATATTGAAAGATCTTAATTTCGGTTCCTTGCTGGTGGGCGGAAGCCAACCCGACAGTTTGGAGCATTTGTTTGTCTCAATTCAATCCTTTAACTCTAAAGAACTAAGCGATCTGACTGCGTCTGATTTTTACGACTATATTGTAATCGACGAATTTCACCACGCTGCTGCTTCCTCTTATCAGGAGCTCTTGAAATATTACAAACCCATGATTTTGCTGGGACTGACTGCGACACCGGAAAGAGCAGATCAGCAGAGTATCTATTCCTATTTTGAGGGCAGAATTGCCGCTGAAATTAGGTTGGGCGAAGCTATTGAAAGAAAACTGCTTAGCCCTTTTCATTATTTCGGGGTCACAGATAATGTTGATTTAAGCCGTGTGCGCTGGGTTAAGGGACAGTACGATGAGACCGAAATTGAGAATCTCTATGTTTTCGAAAAAGCTGTGGCTGAAAAACGGGTGGACTATATCATAAAAGCCCTTGAGCGCTATTGCCTGGATCTGGTTGAGATCGTCGGAATCGGATTTTGCTTAAGTAAAAAACATGCTGAATTCATGGCCAAGACTTTTCAGAAAGCCGGTATTCCTGCAGAATATCTGATTGCCGAATCCGCTGAGGAAATCAGGTCCAGTGTGAAGTACCGCCTGATAAACAAGGAAATTAATTTTGTCTTCGTCGTGGACCTATATAACGAGGGCGTGGATATCCCGGAGGTTAATACCGTACTTTTCTTGCGTCCCACAGAAAGTTTGACTGTTTTTTTGCAGCAGTTGGGACGCGGCTTGCGACTATGCGAGGGTAAAGAAGCCTTGACGGTTCTGGATTTTGTAGGCCAGGCCCATAAGAAATATTCTTTTGCCGACCGCTTTAAAGCTTTGTTGGCCAAAACCAGAAAAACTGTCGAGCAGGAGATCAAGACTGGTTTTGCCAATGTCCCCCGGGGCTGCTCTATCCAATTGGAGAAGCAGGCCCAGGAATACATTTTGGAAAATATTCGAAATGCCATTAATAATAAACGCAATCTGTTGGGCAAACTACATGATTTTCTGGATATCAACGGCAAGCTGAATGTTAGGGAGTTCTTCGAAGCTTACCACGTCAAGCCCAGAGATATCTACAGCAAGCGGATGACAGTGGCGGGCTTGGCAGCTCAGGCTGGTTTGCTGCGGGGATACAGGCCTGATCCGGAAAGGGAACGCCTGCTGTCTTTGGCTCTGGGCCGCTTGTCCTGGATCAATTCCCGACGCTGGATTCGCTTTATACAGAATGTCCTGCCTCAGATCCGGACTGGCAAGGGCAGTTTGCTGCCACATTTGCCGGCAGGGGAAAGAACCATGCTCAAGATGTTTTATTATACAGTCTGGGGAAAAGGACTGGAGGATCTGGACAACAGGTTTGCCTCTCTGGAAGAGGCCATTTCTTGGGCTGTGGATGATCCTATGCTTTATGCCGAACTGCTGGACTTGCTGGCATACCAGTATCTGCAGATAGATTTTGTGGATAAGCCTCTGGAATTGGAAAAAGGGGAGCAAGCATATCCCCTGGATCTATATTGTTCCTATACTCTGGATCAGATCCTGGCTGCTCTGGGCAAACATACGGAAAAAAAGAAAAGCCATTTCCGGGAAGGGGTGCTCTATTTGCCGGAGAAGGAACTGGATGTCTTTTTCGTGACTTTGAACAAGTCGGAAAAAGATTATTCTCCTTCCACTATGTATCAGGATTATTCCATTAATGAAGAGCTCTTCCACTGGCAGTCCCAGAGCAGAACGACTGAGGAATCTCTTACCGGCCAGAGGTATATCAAACAGGCAGTCAGCGGTGGAAATGTCTTATTTTTTGTGCGCGAATACAAAAAGGAGGCCGTCCTGGCTGCCCCCTATACCTGTCTGGGTTTTGCTGATTTTCAAAGTCACTATGGTTCGGCACCCCTTAGTATCGTCTGGAAGATGCGGGATCCTATGCCGGGGTTTGTGCTGCGCCAGACTGCTAAAATTTAGGATAGAAACATGAAAGAAAATACATAAGTAATTTAAGGAGGCCAACAGCATGGAAAAGAAAAACATCCTGGTATTGACCGGAAGTCCGCGCAGGAATGGAAATAGTGAGAGGATGGCCGATGCCTTTATTAAGGGCGCACAAGCAGCCGAACATGAAGTGACGAAATTTGAAAGCGCAAGGAAAGAAATCGGCGGCTGCAAAGCCTGCGGTACCTGCTGGAGTAAGGGAAGACCCTGCTCTTTTCCAGATGATTTTGCTGAGCTGGCTCCCTTACTGGAAGCAGCGGATGTCCTCGTCTTTGCCACACCTTTATACTGGTACAGCTTTCCGGCCCAAATCAAAGCAGCGATAGATAAAATTTATCCCTATTTGGCAGATAGCTGCCAACGCCCTTTGAAAATCAAGGAAAGCCTGCTGCTGGTCTGCGGGGCTGATGGGGATATGAAGATGTTCGACGGGATAATCGCCACCTACAGAGAAATTGCCGGCTTTATGAACTGGGCAGACAAAGGAGTGCTGGCAGTGCCCAACATTATTGAAAAAGGCGATAATGAAGCCACGGACGCCCTGGGGAGGGCAGAAGAACTCGGGAAGTCCTTGTAGGACAAACATCTCTCATCTGCTGACTGGCTGTTCCAGCAAAAAATCAATGAAATTGATTTAAAGAGAAAATTGATCTTGTAAATATGGAAAGGGCAGGAGTTGAAATTCTATGGCCAGGGAAAGAGAAGGCCGCTGGAAAACCCAGCTCTACAAAATAATTTTTGAAGCGGATACCCCCGAAGGCCGGGCCTTCGATGTTGCCTTAATATTTCTGATCATCTTCAGCTGCCTTGTGGTCCTGGCAGAAAGCATTGACGGTTTGAGAAAAACTTATGGGGATATCCTGGTCATCCTGGAATGGTTCTTTGCTGCAGTTTTTACCCTGGAGTATATTTTGCGTATTATTTCAGTGCACAACAAAAGGCGATATCTGATTAGTTTTTTTGGCATCGTGGATCTTCTGACGATACTGCCGGCTTTTATCGGTTTGTTCATACCTGGTGCCCTTAACCTGATTGTTATCCGAATCTTACGGATGCTCCGTCTTTTCCGAATCTTCAAACTCGGGCGTTATGTTGAAGAATCCGGCTTCCTGCTCAAAGCCTTAAGAGCAAGCCGTCCCAAAATTACGGTCTTTTTGTTTACGATATTTTCTGTTGTGACAATTGTAGGTTCCCTGATGTATCTTATTGAAGGTCCGGAAAATGGCTATTCCAACATTCCCGAGTCCATGTATTGGGCAATTGTAACTGTGTCCACTGTTGGTTATGGCGATATTTCGCCCCAGACCCCGATTGGAAAAGCGATCGCCAGTGCGCTTATGATTCTTGCCTACGGGATTTTGGCTGTGCCCACCGGAATAATTACCTACGAACTGGCTCAGGCCTCCAAACGTCCTGTTCAGAGAAGAAATTCCCGGATAAGAACTTGTCCGCGCTGCACTTCCCATGTTCACGCTCCCGAAGCGGTTTACTGCAACAAATGCGGAGAAAAGCTGCCAGAATAACGCTGAGGTTTTGTATTTTGATTGTCACGGCAATTGCAGTTTCTTAACTCATACTATAAAATTATTATGAAGGAATCTTATACCAGCAGGGGGCGATGAATGCGGGGATGCATTTGNNCTATATTTGTTGGCTGTGAGGAGGCTTTGAAATGATCAGGGTCCATGAATTCGGGTTCAATCCATATGCTGAATTTGAAAAAGGAGGACTTCTTGAAGGATTTGAGCAGGATGCAGTCTCAGAAGATGATTACGAGACTGCCAGAGCTGAAAATCTCTTTGCCATACTTGGTGCCAGGATAGAGGATGATAAATATATTTTAGGTAAATTGGCAAATGGGAAATGGGCTTTGATCAGTGAAACAGTCTGGGGTTACTTGTTTGCGGTTGAAGATTAGAAATCTGGTCTAGGAGGATTTGCCCATGAAAACATTTGAGGAAAAATCCAGTGATTTGTTTGGCCCTTTGTCCAAAGGGGGAAATGTATAATGAACAGGTTGGATTAATAAAAAATAGTAACAAAGAACCCCGGAACTTAGAATCCGGGGCTCTTTGCATCTGTGATTTGTCAATGCAATTTTCACTGTGTTATATCAGGGACAACTGACTATTTGGTGAATTTAAAATTGGCCAGATAGGTAGTACCATCATTAAATTTCACAATAAGTTGGCGGCAAGTACCTGCCCATGCTTTATTCGTCTTCCAGATATAGATATAGTTATTGGTAAGAGGATCGTATGAAAGGCTGCTCATACCGGATGAGATAGTCTTTTCAGCAGCACCCAGGGGTTCCAGGGTATCACAGGCGATCTGCATTGACTTTGGATAATCGGCTGCCAAGATGCTCAAACCCCGGTCACCATTCAGACTAAACTTCACCGCAACAGACTGCCCGGCCTTGACGGTGTTGGTGGTGGGCCAATTGTCTATTGGTTTGAAGAAACTGGCAAAGTTATAGATCACATTGACAGTTGCTGAAGCGACTGCTGTAAGATCCCCATTGTCAGTGACTTGTACCTTGACGGTGTAAGCGGCCGGAGCACTGTTAGCTGGTGCCGGGAAGACCACGCTCTGACCAGGTGTNNATAGCTGAGGGGACCATTTTCAGGATCCGTCCCGGCAGCTGCCAGGGTAACAGAAGCGCCTTCAACCACGCTGTATGGGCCGCCGGCATCCACTGTTGGCGGATCATTGAGCGTGATAAGGGTTACTTGCGGTTCATGGTCGCTGGCTTGAATGGCGAACTCGGAGTTGACATGCACAATATCATAAGTGTAGGGCCGTGTGTTGAACAAATCATTGCTTAGGAGCGTATGGTCGAGTGTCTCCGAGTTACCTTCGAACACGTAACTGTAGCGCTCATCTTGGGGCAGAGTATCTATCAGGTTATTCAGGATGCCGGTTGCGCCCTTGAGGATACTCGCTGTTGCAGAGAACTCATAGTCATTCAGGTCACCTAACACAACCACATCGGCATTCGGGTCAGCGGTGACGATTGCCTGGACGAAGTTGTGCTCGACCTGCGCCTGCAGACAACGCTGTACCTCACTGCTAAGAATTGGCGGTTGGTAGCGACCGAAAAGCTGATTATCACCGCTCTTTGTATTGAAGTGATTGGCGATTACATACAGATGGTGCCCATTGAACATGAACTCAGCAGCCAAAGGCTTGCGACTTGTATTGAAGGCAGCATTCGTCGGATCTATGCGGCCTGGGCTGTATTGTAATTGTGTGCTTGCACCGCTGCCTTGTACTGCGTTGGCAGTTGTCGCTTCTGCACCTGGACGATCAATAAAGCTGAGGCCGCGGTCGCTGCGAAAGAGGAAGCCCTGACGGATATTACCACCGGGTATGCCGCCATCCTGATCATTTAACGGGTCGATCTGGCGATATTGATATGTTGGGCCTCCTGCCGTTTGAATCGCCGCGATGAGCAGGTTCCAGGTAGCAGAGGCGTCCACAGTGCCATCGTCGGTTACACCGTTGTTGTCCTGAATTTCTTCTGTTGCAATGATATCCGGTGCCCGGAGGTGATGGACAATTAGTTCTGCCTCGATTGCATATTTGGCTGGTGGATCAGTTGGCGCCAGATTCTCAGCATTGAAGGATGCAATAGCCAGTTGATTGACACCGGCAGCTGTTGCTGTTTCCTGCAGCAAGTCATTATTGGAAAATGGGGGGAGTGAAATCACCTGCATTTTGTAATTGCTGAAGCTGTAATCAATCACGCCGACTGTTGGGCCGGGATAGGAGTCACCCACGTTAACGAAAGGCAGTGCAGCACCACCAAGTATCCAATCGTTGAAAATAATTCGTTCTGGGTTGAAGTCGGTTGCTCGGATAACCAGGCCGCCGCGCGCGGTGCGGACATCTGCAGCTGCGCCATTATCCACCACAACGGGAATTTCACGATTGCTGCCGAAATCGCTCGTCGGGCCAACGGCCACTGCATCATTGACCTGAACCAACATGCCTTCCAGGCTCTCGTAGAAATCAATTCCGTCGTTCGCCGGATCAAAGACACCGCTCGTCTCCACATCGCCAGTGGCATCGTCTTCGATCACCATCATCGGGGGAGTGCGCCCACCTGCGCCAATGACCAGCGGAGCAGGGAGAGGATTACCACTGGAAAGCTTCTTGACTGTATATGGAGCGACCAATTCTGTGATGGTCAGATTATAGTCCGCACTACGGTATTCACTGACCCTGCCGCTAACCTGGACAACGTCGCCGACACTCACTAAGGCAGAGGGATTGGAGGACGAACCAGTGAAGACAAACAGGCCTTCAGATGTGGCCTCGTTGGTATCCGGATTCAGATCCTGGATGTAAAAACCGCGCGTCGTACCTGTGGTCCGGAGAGCAGTGACGATAGCGGGAACTGTTGTCAAGGTCTGACCGTTTAGCGGCGAGATGTGACTTGCGCCCTGGATATCATGAATGGAAATCAGCCCGGGTGTACTGAAGTTCGTCGTAAAGTCCGCGGTCATGTTATCAGGCGGATCTTCGGTATCCTGATCTGCAACCTGACTCGCCAAAACGGTCAGTGTGCAGAGATCGCCAATGACAAAATCAACATCAGGGTTCAATGTGTAAGTTGTCGGGCCGCCACTGACCGTGGCAGGATGCGCACCGCTGGAGGAACATGAAAGTGTGAACCACGCTCCACTCACATTGACCGGTTCCGAGAAAGTAACGATGATATCCGAGTTGAGTGGAACATTCGTCGTGCCTGCTGCAGGAACGGTGCTGGCAACAGAAGGAGGCTGCTCAGATAACGGCGTCAGCAGGCTCCCAGAGCCTGCAGTGCGTGCCGGCTGTGCCGTTAACGACAAACTCAGCACTAACGCTAAGGCCAAAGCAACCGAAAACATTTTAGACAAATATTTATTCATGCTGCTACCTCTCCTTTTATAGATATTTATCAGGATTCCAGAATTGAATTACGGTCAGCATCACCTCCTGAAAACACAAAAACCGACCTTTTGGTCGGTTACACTACTTGCTCCTCACAGGGATAAAAGTGTCCAGATAAATCCCTGGAATCACAGCACCCGGATAATCCTGATATATTCTTTTTAATTATAACGTCAGAACAATATTATGTATACAATAAAATTCAGAATTATCTGAAATTAACTCAAGTTTTACACCTTGGTCCAATTGCCGAGCCGTTAGAATAAACTCTTCGCTGCTCAATCAGCTGTCAACCAGCACATACT
>DDXI01000015.1 GCA_002347475.1 Peptococcaceae bacterium UBA2264 | reverse complement strand
TGTCGTGGCTTCCGGTGACTGCCCCAGGCTCCTGCAGAGCTTTGTCTGCGCCTTGAACGGATCCGTTTGTTGCAGACTTACATGCCCTTCACGACCACAAAACCGCATGACATATGACTCCAATACACAATATATTATAATATTATTTGANNATTATTTGATTATGTTCACAAAATATTATTTCATCAGAACTATTACAGGGTTGTTCTCTTCCTTCAATTCCGGCAGAATATTCTTTAAATTGGAATCTGCAATTTCGTCTTTGTGTTTTAACAGGTTGCCAACATGTAAAAATGTTATCAGGGTACCTCTTTCATCACTCCACCGGGGCCATATCAGAAACTGATTTTCATTTACAGCATAGCTCTTCCCGTTTTTCTTGTTGATTACATATCTTTCATTTTCACCCTTATAGAATATTGTTACAAAAATATAGCTGCCATTTTCGCAGACATCTTCCAAATATCCGTAATTTGATGATTCGTCTCTATACTTACCTATATTCTCCAGCAAATCAAGAGGAAACATGGCATTGCCAAAGTCAAAATAATATCTGGCTGAAAGTGTTTTATCGCGGGGATCAAACCTGTAGATAGTATCATTAAACTGCTGGTGGAAGATTAATTCATTATCGAATTTTTGGAGATTCTTGAAGTCAAAAACCTGAAAAAAATCCTGACTGTTATATAAAACATCGTTTTTGAAACATGTGGGAGAATTATTTTCTTCTATTATTTTCAACATGCATGGTTCTTTCCCGGTATAGTTCCAAGGATTAACAACATACATATTATTAATTACTTCAAGGCGCTTGCATAAAACATCAGTGTTTTTACTGCCAAGATACCCTCCCGACAGATCATAAATATTGATTTTTTTAAGATCACAGATTAAAGCTTGTCCCAAAGCCTCATCAACGGCAACATCAGTTATAATACTATATTCCGCCGGCCCTCTGCCCACGGAGCCTATCTTCCTGATAAATTTCCCCTTTGTGTCGAACTGGTTAAGAACATCTCTGGAAAATACAAAAATATGGTCTGATGTCAGAATTATTTTATTGATTGCTCCGATAACACAATCGGGACTGGTTTCTAAGGGAATATATGTTAACTGCCCTTTATAATCAAAAAGCTCTTTGGAATTTCTTAATGACTTAATATCGTAACAGACAGGACCGGTTTTGAAAGGCGAAGAACAGGAGAACAGAGATAAGCAACAACACAAAAACAATACACAGTTTACGATATGAAAATGCTTAAACCGATGCAAATTTGTGTTCAGAACAGTTTTTTGACAACATTTTTTTGTAATGCATAATAATCCTGACTTTGAAGGATGGCGGATTGTCCTTTCATCTGATTCCATAATCTTTTTTTATCTATAAAATTAATCTTTTATATTCAAAATAATTAACTGCCATCTGAATTTGCCCCGGGCTGCTTTCCTGCACGTTTCCTGAAAAACAAACCTGCAATCAGGTATTAAAATGAGTATCTTTGTGAAAATGATTTTTTTAAATGGATTTTAAGATTTTAACAGACAACCTGCTTGTCGATTTCACAATGAGTGTAAAAGAATCGCCATTGGATAAAATCAATAAGATAAAAAAGGTTGAAATGCCTCTTGATTATTTACAATTTTACAAATCCGTTTCAGCTGTTTATTCTTTAAAGATTGAGGGAGAGGATATTGATTTTGACAGTTATTTCAAACACAGATTTTTAAAAATTAAATTTAAACCTGACTATACCCGAAAAGCTGATGATCTTTATTCAGCTTACGATTTCATTGACAATCACAAACTGACTTTTAATAATGTTCAAAAGGCACACTCTATTTTGAGCAGAAACCTTTTGCCAAAGAGTCAACAGGGAAAGGTTCGCAATAATCCAATGTTTGTAATCAATATTAATGACAAGATCGAGTATGCTGCAGCCAGTCCCGGGATAGTTAAGTCAGAGATTGATAAACTATTCAATGATATAGACTTGCTACAACGTTCTGATTTAAATCCCTTTGAGATTTTTTATTATGCATCTTTACTGCATTTGGTTTTCGTTAAAATCCATCCTTTTCAAGATGGCAATGGACGTACAGCACGTTTGATTGAAAAATGGTTTTTAATTGAGAAGATTGGGGAAAAAGCGACTTTAGTTCAATCAGAAAAGTACTATTATAAAGAACTCAATGATTATTATGCAAATATCAGAAAGATTGGATTGGAGTATGAGGATCTGGATTATTCTAAAAGCTTGGATTTCTTACTGATGACAATTAAGGGGATTGATAACCAGGATTAAAACCATTTCCCCCTGGCACCAGTCAAGGTGAAAAATTCGAACGATACACCACTCAAGGTGAAAAGGAATAAGGGCTGAGCATGCCTTAACGCCATCACTATTATTCCTTAAACCTCACCAGCACCAGAACCGGATTATCCGTCTCTTCAAGACTGCCGGCCAGCCTTACAAGCTCCGCCTTCTTCCCGGGATTCCGGGGATTGCTGTTCTTAAAGGTCTCCGAGTTAACCCAGTTCTTAAGGCTTAATGCCTCAACCCACGAGATAATGGTATTGTCATCCCAGGTACCTTTAGGCCAGAAGTTGGGACCGCCGTCAATATCATTCAAAAGCTCCTTCTCGGGATCAAAAAACGTCCTTAGTTGACCATCCTTTGAGCCGATAAAGGCAAGACCTTCCATCTTGTCATTCTGTGAACTTATAAACTCATAATAGACCTTATCCCCAAATTCGAACAGCTCCATCGGATGGAGAAAACTCTTCATGATAATTTCGGCGGTGCTGGCGGTTCTTGCTTCAGGTGTAAGACGACGGTTTCCGACATCGATTACCATATGAGGCTCAAAATCCCCGTCTTTCCAGCAATAAACCGTATCGCAATAAATCTCCTTCTTCAGAAGCTGATTATCAAAATTGTAAAAAAGGTTTTCCCCCTGGTAAAAAACATTGGGAACAGTCCTGGTCCAGGGATATTTATTTGGAAAATTCCTTATAATGGTACCCGTAGTATCCACAAGGATAAAACTGTTCTCAATCTCGCCCATGTGATTCGAATAGTAACACAGTATCCCATCGCCGGTGAGCCTGAAATTCATGGCTGACGACAGGGGAGTTTTGAAAGTCCGTACAAGATTGCCTTCCGGTGAGAAAACAAAGAACTTCTGCTGAAATCCGGCGGCCAGATATATTGATCCGTCATTCCTGTCGATGTCAACATCATGGGCAACCGTAAATTCATCAGGCCCCTTCCCGACCTTCCCTATTTTGGTTACAAAGGTGCCGTCGTGGCGGAACATAAAGATATTTGAAAAGTAAACAGTCAGGAAGTAATCCCTGCTTACCAGGATCTTTCTTATTCCCGGTATAACACCCTGCCCGGTGGTCTCCAGCGGAATGTATTGAATATCAATGGCACCCAGCTCCGACAGGTTCAGGGTACCCCGGGGAGGCAGCTCCTTCAGGTCAATGGTTATAAGATGGTCCTCTTTCATCTGACCGGAGTTCCTGCAGCTTATCAGGATAGCCGCAAGAAGTACGATCCAAAGACTGGTTTTAAAGAATGGTTTCATGTTCATAATGAAATATTGCCCGTTTGTTAGTCAATTGTCTACTAAATTAGGCATTTGTTATAATTTATCAGTGAATTTGCCCGGAAATTTTAAAAAAATATTGACATGAAGCGGTCATTCTTCTACATAACCACCCATAACCCTGCCGAGAGTTACTCTTTGTACACATCTTTTTGCTAATTAATCACTAGGGTGTTTAAAAAATATTTTTTCTCCATCCTCTCACGCTATAACACTCTCAATATTCCAGGATGAGATCCCTCGCCTATGTATTGTTTGATAATTGGCTGCCCGAATTGAAAAGTTTTAAAGGTTCAAACAATGTTATTCCCGGAAAGTCCGGCGAGGGATGACAGGCGCCTTTGGGGTAGTAGGGGGTGAGGCCGCGGCGAGAAGCACAATATCTGCTTTTGCACTGGAGGCCTCTTCCTCGCCGTGGCCTCACCCCCTATAATCCCCCTGCACGATGTCATCCCGCATCCTGGTTTCTTACGGGATGCGGGATCTCATGAACCAGTACTGTTTTGTCAGCTATGGCTTTCTCATTTCTGCACCACCCACCCCTACCCCTCCCAGGAGGGGATCCTTATGGTGCAGGCTCGACCTTTCCAGCACGCCTTGAAGCCTTTACGCCTTTACGCCCTTCACGCCATCAGTCCCTCACACATCTCACCGACGCCCCGTCGTTTCTTTGCAGGCTGCCATGGATCACATCGGAAGAATTATGTTCTGCCCGCATCGCATCACTACGGTTCGAATGCCAGAAATAACCCGAAACTCTGAATCTCTGGTAATCCTTATAATAAGCATTGCGGAAACCTCCCGGCAATGCATTGAAACCCGACTCATTGGTTGCCCCGGTATTGGGCTGCAGCCAGTCGCGGGTACCTGTCTCTTTCATCTTTCCGCCTGCAATCTCATCACCCAGGTACAGTAACAGTGTATACCACTCATCCGTATCGGGAACATGCCAGCCTTCCGGACAAAGCTTTCCTGAACTGACAGCAAAGAAATTGTAAAGGGCTCCGTAATGGTTCAGATTGAAGAATGCTTCATAATTGCCATACCAGCAGTATCCGGGAGCCTCCAGGTTAGCCCATGCAGTGTCGGATTCGACAAGAGGGATCTCAGTGCCGTCGTTCAGACGTGTGGTCCTGAGGTTTTCGGCCATCCACACCTGGGTGCCGATAACCACAGTGTCATAAACATTCCCGTCAATATCGGTCAGCCCGGTCTTACCATCGTTCTTTTCGCAGGCAGTGGTGATTAACAGAATGATTAACGAAAAATAAACAAAAGACCTGTTCCTGAAGCATTTCATATATGTTGATTTCCCAAACATCCGTGAATCATTTACTGCAATCAGTTGTAAAATAATAATTAGGGCTGCCATCAGTGTATGTTGTTGCCGGAAACGGTATCATCCATACACAAACCCTTGTAAGCGACGGCATATGATCAATGGCAAGCTGGTATATTTTTGAGTTGTTTGTCAGATCCAGGGTGGTTATCTGATTATAACCGCAATAGAGCTGCCACAGTTCAGTATTGTTGGATGTATTCAGACTGGTAAGCAGATTATCAGGACATTCCAGACGACTGAGGTCTTCACAGACCGAAATATCGAGGCTTTCAAGCTTATTGACCGAACACAGCAACTGCTCCAGCGAAGCGGCAGCCTGAAGATCAAGTGACGTAATCTGATTCCTTTCACATACCAGCCTTTTCAGCAACGGCTTGTCTGAAACATCCAGGACGGAAAGCTTATTGTAGCCGCAGTAAAGTGACTCCAGCAGGTCGCATCCCGAGATATCGAGCGAGGTCAGTTCATTGTCGGAGCATAATAATCCTGTCAGGACAGGATTCTCTGAAAGATCGAGTGTCTCCAGGTCATTGTATTCGCACTGAAGGATTTCCAATACGGGATTATGTGAAAGATCGAGCGACGTCAGATGATTTGAATTGCAATTGAGCTGCTCAAGGGCGGTGTTTTTTGAAATATCCAGCGAGGTCAGACCATTACCCCAGCAATTTATTCCACGCAACCGGGTGTTTCCTGAAATGTCAAGGTTATTAAGGGGACAGGATTCAGTGTTAAGATATACAAGAGCCTTATTTTCCGAAATGTCAAGCGATGTTAGGGGATTATACATCGTTATCAGACTTTCAAGATTAATGTTCTGAGAAACATCAAGGTTTGATACCTTGTTATGTTCTATATCCAGATATTTCAGTGATGTGTTCCCGGAAACATCAATTTCGGTAAACTCATTATCCCCGCAGCGCAATGTTTCAAGATTGACAAACCACTCTAACCCCGACAGATCAAAAATGTCACAATAATAGATATTCAGTTCTTTTACATCAGCAGCTTCGCTGAAACTTATTGATCCGTCACCGTCGGCATCAACTCCCCTGTCAATAAGCGCCTGAAGGAAATTTTCGTCTGCTATTTTTACGGTACTGTATTTTTCACACCGCGTGAATAGCAACGGGACCACGACAATCAACAATATCTTTATTTTCAGATTCATTCCGTATCCTCCCGGACAATTGTATTGTTTAACTCATCATTAACACTTTCCTCTCCTGTTCTCCGTTTCCAGTTATAGCTGACACTTATCCTCAGCGCACCAAGAAAAAGTCTCTGCTGGTTATCTTCGCTTTCGAACGGGACTATCGAATGAAGTTCCGCAAAAGGCGAAACGTCAATTACGTAATTCCTGATCCGGAACTCTTTTCCGGCTCCGAGGGAGAGCCCGATGCCCGACTGGGGATCCACCCTTTCCGGCTTCCCGCGGAAAGCAAAGTCAACGATCGTCCCCGAGCTTATGAAGTAATGATTGTCAAGATATCTTTTGAATGTAAGCGGTATGCTTAACAGTTCAAGGGTTTCAGTGTAGATGGTC